>CAZWWW010000080.1:0-9170 GCA_964637715.1 uncultured Phycisphaeraceae bacterium
GTGGCTACTGGTCGGTCGCCCCGGTCGGGCTAAGAATGACCCGCCGATCCTGTCATGCACCCACCTCAAAACCCCCATGTTCTGCTCCGTTGATCCGCCCTTCGATGCCCGATAGAATGCCATGTCTGCCGACTGGTGTATTTGGCCAAGGGTCTTGCTGTGGATGGCATGCCCTTTTCCGTTTGGATCCGGTCGGCAGATGGGAGGGTATGGCTATGGAGAAGAACACGGTGTGGTCGAGAGTCGGCGCGTGGTTGCGCGGCGACGAATCAGAAGGGAGCCTGGAGAAGAACCCGAGCGAGTTCCGATCTCCGTCGACGACGGTTCAGACCGAACAGGACCGGGGGATACAGACCATTGACATGAAGGCGGCGCCCGCGCCCTCGACTTCCGAGCCATCGATCAAGAAGAACGGGCCTGTGGATCGTAGCGTTTCAGGAATCACCGACCATGATACGAGTACTGATCGCCTGGCGGAACTGGTCGTGTCGATCAAGGAGCATCTCGAGGCCCAGGTTCAGGGGGCGGACGTGCTGGTTGGCGCCCTTGATCGGTTGGCGGACGGGCTCGAACGGTTGCCCGACGCGGCGAAGAACGAACTCGAAGTCCTGGAACGAATCGGGCGCGACGTCGCCGGTACGGTTGGTACGTTGAAACGGCTCGAATCGTCCGTGAGCCAGACCCCGAAACTCGCGGATGCCCAGCGGGAAGCCGTGGTAACGTTGACGAACGAGCTGGGACGGTTTCGAGAAACAGATGAAAAAATCGCCGGCGTTCTGGAGGGCGTACAGGGCGTTATGGTCGAACTGCGCGATGGCATTGGTCGATCGGCCGGGGCGATGCGCGAGTTTCGTACTGAGATGGCCGAACGGCACGACAC
Source organism: uncultured Phycisphaeraceae bacterium (assembly GCA_964637715.1). Taxonomy (GTDB): domain Bacteria; phylum Planctomycetota; class Phycisphaerae; order UBA1845; family UBA1845; genus CAZWWW01. The sequence goes on from CAZWWW010000080.1 coordinate 881, forward strand.
GCTCGCCCAACTTGTCGAGCAACAATCAAGGCGATTCGTCGGGTTGGCAACCGGGGCCATTATCCTTGGGAGCGTCGCGGTGATCCTCGGGATCATCAGCGTTATTCTCTAAAACTTGAGTCGTCGGAGGCGTGGCGACTACGCGGGATCGTGATACGGCGGCGCAGGGCGTCGAAGCGAAGGAGCGATACAGTGTCAGAACAGATTCCGCCACCCGAAGCGGCGATGGAGCAATTGCTCGTCAGCATGTCGCAGTTTGACGCGTCCGATCTACACCTGAAGGTCGGCTATGCGCCGCATTACCGCATCGCCGGTCACCTGCGCAAGACGCACATGCCCGCGCTGCCGGACCGCGACTACATCATCGCTATGCTGGCTCCCTATGTGCCTGAGCAACGCCGCGCACAATTCGAAGCGGAGGGGGCCCTTGATTTCTCGGCCAAGGGCGCCGGCGGTGATCGCTACCGGGTGAACATGTTTCGGTCGACCGGTGAGGTTCACGCCTCGATTCGACGCGTGCAGAGCCGGATACCGACCTTTGAGGAGCTGAAGTTACCCGCCGTCTACAGCGATGTGATTACCAAAAACAACGATGGGTTGGTGCTTGTAAGCGGTGTCACTGGTTCGGGTAAGAGCAGCACGCTCGCGGCCATGGTCGAGCACATCAACCAGCATCAGGCGATGCACATCGTCACCATCGAGGACCCCATCGAGTTTTTGTTCAAACCGAAAAAGTCGATTGTCTCCCAGCGAGAGATCGGGGTCGACGTGCCGGATTTCGCACAGGCGCTGCGCCATGTCGTCAGGCAGGATCCCGATTGCATCTTGATCGGCGAACTGCGCGACAAGGAAACGATGAGCGCCGCGCTCCAGGCGGCGGAGACGGGGCATCTGGTGCTCGGTTCGTTGCATGTATCCGACGTCCAACAGACGTTCTCGCGCATGCTCGAGTTTTTCCCACATACTGAACACGACTTCATCCGCTCGTCTCTAGCGAACAGCCTGCGTGCGATTTTCTGCCAGCGGCTCATTCCGGGCATTGAGGAAGGGTCGCGCTATCCCGCCACCGAGGTGCTGCTGAGCAATGCGGTCGTGAAGGACAAAATCATCCGTCAGGAGGATGATGATCTGCCGGCGATCATCGCCCAGTCGGAGCAGGACGGTATGCGCACGTTCACGCGGTCACTCGTGGACCTCATTGAAACGGACAAGATCTATTACGATACCGCGATGGAATATGCGCCGAGTCGTGAGGCGCTGGGTTCTGCCGTGAAGGGCATCAAGACGGCCTCGCAAGGGCTTGTGGGCCGGTCGCGCGGCAAGTGAAAGACGGTTCCTGAAGCATCCCGATAGGCACTTGTCTTGACGGCTCCCGGTTCATCCCGTGCGCAGCGACGCGTAAAAGGGAATACAGACCGGGGAAGACGTGACACTCCGAACTCCATTCTCGACCGCGCGCCTCTGAAAAAATGTTCAACACATAACTCGACACACGGTCTTCCGTGCACACGGTAACGGAACGTTATTCTCCCCTTTTCGAGATGACACCGATGCCGCTGACGTGTTATTCAACCTCCGGGTCGCCGACATATTCGATTTGCCCGGCTCCTACGATCGACGCTACGAGTTTTTTTACGGCGTTGACGGCCGCTGATCCCGCCCCCGAAATGCTGACATGTGCGGTTTGGGCTTCAAGATCGGCGAGGCTGAGCAGTCCCGCGCCGCGCGCGTCCGCGACAAGCTCCTTGGTTCGACCCTTGGCATGAACCTTCCCCGCCCCGTCAATGGTTATGGTGAGTTTCTCATTGTCGATGCCGCGCAGGTGCATATCTGCCGCCCCCCGACATGCGATCTCTGACAGCGCGGCTGTTTGAATCTTCACGACGATCGGCGTGTCGGGTTCGATCGGTACTTCCGGTTTGATAAGAAGAAGGCCGTCGCTGACTGTGGTTTTCAATACAGGAAGAATGTTATCGTCCGCGGTCACGGTGACCGGCCTGGGTTTCCCGATCGTCACGTCAATCGTAGCAGCCCCTTCCACGAGAATGCGGTCAAAAGTATCCAGTGTCCTGGTTTCGGTTTTCGATTTTCCGCTGCCCGCGATACGGTCGTCACGGTGGCACGCGGTCGGCAGTGCGCAAAAAGCGAACAAACCAGCGACAAACAATGAACGACGCAACATAGTTTTTCTCCACAACATGGCGTTAGGATTTGATGGTCACACCTTGGGATCAGTTCGTCCTCAACGAACGGTCGACGCGGGAACCTCCCGTGCGACACGGATCGTACATGCATTATAGGACGAGTGCCCCGCGGCCGCACGCCTGAAATCGATCGTTGAACCGGCACGGGTTAGGAAAGTATCAAGGAGGGGACGTTTCGGAGGAGACGAACGTCTCCAGCGTCATCCTCGGGCGGTCGACAACCCTTGCAAGACAAGGTCTGAAAACCTGGAGGCACCAGGCACCAGGTCATACCCGGTGTGCGCGATCGATGCGCCGGGTGCGGATGGAGTTGCTGCTTAACCGGGTCTTTGTCTTTGAGCCGCGCCATGATGGAGTGGGCTGCCGTTTCGGGTGTGGAGCCGCGAACCGCCGACACAACGCGTACGTTAATCTATGTGGCCAATCCGCAGCATTTCTTACTTCGTCGTCTTTTGGGGGGCCTGCCTCGCCGCGCTGGTCAACCCTATCTGGGGCGTCATCAACTATATGTTTGTCTACCAGGCGAATCCTACGGCGACCTGGTGGGGAAAACCGCTGACCGATATGGGGATGCGGTTCTCGCTGATCGCGGCGGGTTTCACGCTTGTCGGTTTGATCACCGGGCGCAAAAAAGTTCCCGACGTGAGACCCCTGGTGTCGTTGTGGGAGGTGGGTGCGGTCGGGCTGATTCTGATTGCCGCGTTGAATCTAGTGATCGGCCTGGGCTATACGTCCTCCGCTGCGTTTGAGTTCGAGAAGCTGTGGAAGGTTCTTTTGTTCGTCATGATTCTCACGCGGCTGGGATCGACACGCCGCAACCTCACTATGATTGTCTGGACACTTGTGCTCGGGAGCATGTACCTTGGCTATGACGCCTATACCGCGCCGCCCCATGCGTTTGTGAGCGGGCGGCTGGACAAGATCGGTGGACCCGACATCAATACCACGTCGGGCGCTGCAGCTCATCTGGTGTCCATGCTGCCGATCCTCGGCGTTGCCTTTCTGACAACTACGCGTCTTCAATACAAGGCGGTCGTTGCCCTCTCCGGCGCGCTCGTGGTAAACGCGGTCATCCTCTGCCGCACGCGTTCGGCGTTTATTGGATTCGCCTGCGGGGGGATCGCGGCGCTGTTGCTCACCCCCAAAGCGCGTCGCTTCACGATCTACGGACTGTTCATTGTCGGTGGTATGGCCGGGTATTCGCTGACCGACAATCTTTTCTGGGATCGCATGGCTACACTCATGGACCCCCACCTGGTCGAGACCGATCAGGCGACCGCGGTGCGCAAGCAAATCTGGGAGGCGTCATTACGCATTATCGCCGACTATCCGCAGGGCATAGGGCCGGGAAACTTCACGCAGATCATCGGTTCCTATGATGCGCGGCACAACCGTCGCGCCACGCACAACTCGCTGGTCGTATGTTTCGTCGAGCTGGGGATTCAAGGCGGCATCCTTTTCCTGATGATGGTGTGCGGTTCCGTCTACTTGTTGTTTCGATGTGCGAAGCTCGCACCTTACACTGACGATCCGTTAGCTACAAAGATTTACGCCTACGGGTTCTTTGTGTCGTTTCTTACCTATTTCGTGACAGCACTTGGCACGCAGCGGTTCTACTGCGAGTCGTTCTGGTGGGTGATGAGCCTGCCGGTCTGTCTGCACCGCGTCGTGCAGCGCGAGGTGACCGCACGCGAGCCGGTTCCCGAGCTGTGTGACCACCCGGCTGCCTACGAGGAGTCCGCTATCCATGACGGTCTGGAACCCGCATTCTGACGGGCGACCCGTGATCCTGCACGTTGTCGACAAGCTTTGCGGCGGCGGTACGGAGCGGATGCTGGTCGCGCTCTTGAACCGGCTCAATCCGCACCACCTCCGCCACGTAGTCGTGACCATGCGCGACGCCGGTCCCGGTGCCGCTTCACTGCCCGATCATGTCGCCTGCCACGCACTCGGTATCGAGGGTGCGTCACGATGGGGGTGGCTGCGTCTGGCTAAGGTGGCGCGAACGTGGAACGCATCGGTGGTTCACGCCCGCAACACGGGATGTTGGTGCGACGCCGCCGCAGCTTCCCTAATCACACCCGGTGCGATCGCGGTACTCGGGTTTCACGGCGTGGATCGCCTGGATAGCGTGGACGGGCACCTGCCGCCTCGCGTTCGATGGTTGACACGCCTGGGCGCGCTGTACGCCAGTGTTTCACACGATGGGGCACGGCGACTCCACGGTACGCTGGGTGTCCCTGACGATCGAATCACGGTCTTGCCAAACGGTGTTGACGTTGAGCGGTTTGTGCCGGCGGAGAGCGCGAACCGCAGCCGCCTGCGCGCTCGGCTCGGCCTGCCTCAGAACGCAACGCTGCTGGGCACCGTGGGGTCTCTGACCCCTATCAAGCGGTTCGATCTGGCGATCGACGGGTTCGCGGCGCTGCGCGAACCAGGCTCGAAGACGCATCTGGTCGTTGTCGGTGACGGTCCGTTGTATGACTCCTTGACGCGGCACGCAACGGGCAAGGGTCTCGAAGACCGGGTCCACCTGCTCGGACCAAGTGAGGATATTCCGGACGTATTGGCGTCCCTGGACGGTTACCTGTGTTGCAGCGACTTTGAGGGTGTTAACAATGCGTTGCTCGAAGCCATGGCGTGCGGTCTGCCCGTGATTACCACACGCGTGGGCGACCATGCGAGCATCGTGCGGGACCGGCGCGAAGGGCTGGTCATAGACGCGGGTGACGTGCAGGGACTTGCCGCTGCGCTGGCTCGCCTGTGTCGAGACGAACCAGCCCGCCGGAGCATGGGTACCGCGGCCCGCGCGCGGGCGAAGGAGTTTGCGATCGACGCGGCGGTTCGGCGCTACGAATCATTCTACGACCGCCTCGCCGCCAGGGAATTATCGGTCACGCCTTCCATCAAGGGGTCCGATAGTCCTGCTCCGCCGCTTTGGCCTCAAGCGGTGTGACGGGGCGTCCGAAAAACGGACATCGACCGCACCGCGTCTCGCTTTTTTTCGAGACGTTGTACGCGCGTGCGTAGCGCGCCGGGCGACAGACGCCGCGTACGACGAGACGACCTTGAGCAGGACATCGCCAACCAAAGCCTACACCAAGTCGGGTAACACGAGCGGACTGGGGCGCACCGAGTTCAACTCGGACGACGATCGTCCTTTTTCCGAGATACGCCGGACGCTCAATGACATCCTGCGTATGCTGGTGCTGCATCGCTGGATGTTCCTCATCCCGTTCACGCTGGTCTCCTCGGGCGCGTTTATCGCCAGCCTGTCCTATCCGCGCGTCTATAAAGCCTCCACGGTGTTTGAACGACAAAACGATCCGGTCATGATGAACCTGCCGATGTCCGCCGGGGCGGCGGGGTTCAAATACTTTCGTAACACGATGGTGCGCGACGTCACCTCGCTGGAAACCGTCGGCGAGGTTGTCGAAAAGCTCGGATTGGCCGGCAAGCTCGAGCGTACGCAAGACGGTGCGCTGACCCACCAGGCCAAGCGACGCCGCGATGCAGTCGCGCGATCGCTGGCGGGTACGTTGAGCGTGACGACCTCATCGCCCAGCGAAATGATTGATGTGATCCGAATCACCTACACGGGGCCCGACCCGGACGTGGGCGCCCGGTTTGTTGAGGAAGTAAAACGCACCTACGTGCGCCGAACGATGAAATGGATTCACGAGTTTCTTACCAGTCAGCGCGACTATTTCCAGCGGGAAGCCAAGATCGCCCTGGGGAAGTTTCGTACAGCCCAGCGCGCTGAGACCGAGCTGCGCTTGGCCCACCCGTTCGTGAATCCGACGGACCCGAGCAGTATTGCGTTGCGTGAATCGCAGCTCGAGCTCGAGCGAAACGAGCTGGCGCGGCGCAAGCGCGAGTACGCCCAGGAACTCAGTGCCGCCCGGCAGATGCTGGCCGCCCTCGGACCCGACCCCATCGAGTTGGTCTCGACCAATGACAACGGGTCGTCAACGTCGCCGTCGGTGGTGCAGACGGTCAACCCCGAGTACCTGAGATTGCGTGCGCGCCTCGCTACGCTGGACGCCCAGATTCGCGAGCTACGCGATACGCGGGGTATGACCGACCAACACCCCGATGTACAGGAACGTCTCGCCGAGCGCCGCGTTCTGACGGACGAGCTTAAACGCCTCCGAGCACCAGCGGATGCCCCGGCGGCAGGTGACAACGCAGACAAGGCCATCGCCCGGGCGAACACACCGGTCGTCCTCGCCGCCGCGCCGGTTCCCGCGTTGCCGCCGTCGCGTGGTGTTCCGCTTTCAGAAAGCAATCGCATCGACCGGGCCCGGCTCACGCTTCAGGCGGAGACCGCCGAGGCCAAGTTGAAGGATGTGGCCATCAGCCTGGAAACGACGGAAACAGCGTTGATGCAGATTCGCAAAGCCAAGAGCGAGATTGGTTCGCAGCAGGAGGTGTTCGGAAACGCCTCGGATACCGTTCAGCGCGCCCGGGAAAAGCATGCGCGGCTCGAGCGAACCGTGTCCGAGCTGGAACCGGTCATCACCGCCATCGAACAGAACCGCCTGCTACAGTTTTCCGAAGGGCAGCGCGCCCGGGGAAGCCGGATACCGGTTTCTCCCAAGTCAACGACGGTCGTCCTGCTGGCGTTGGTGGCCGGGCTCGGTGCCGGGGTGATCTTCGTTATCCTCGCGGAATTGCTGGACAACGTGTATCGCAGCTCCGGGCAGGTATCGCGCAGCCTCGGTCTGCCGCTGCTGGAAGCGATCGACGAAATCGTCACCGGGCAGGATCGCCGAAAAATGCTTGTCAAACGCGCGTTTGTTGCGCCGTTAATCGTTACGATGTGTGTGGCGGTTACGGGTTTGACGGGTTCCATGGCCTATCTGAGCATCAACCGCCCGTGGGCCTATGAAAAGATTCGTAAGATTCCCGAAGCCGCCCTGCAACTCTTTGTAGACATTCCTCAGAACAAAAAGGGGTGACCGTTGACCCCTTGCCATCTATTCCCGTTTAGCTTGTGCACACCCCACCGGTAGTTACCGGACGGCACCGTTTTGCGACGAATTGTATCCTTACTGAGCGTTGGACGTGTGTATCGTTAGACACGCCAAGTGCAGCGTCACAGTTTATTCTTGGGGTTCGCTGCGAGTGGCAGGAGCAAACTCGTTTGCCCGTGCGTTTCCGGTCACAACATGGGCAAGCTGCTGCTCGCCCATGCCACTCAGAAACTCGAACTACCCTCTTGGAAGCGGCACTACAGTCTGTTCCATTACCGTGTAGCGCAGAATCAAAGGGAAGCCTGATGAAAGAGGTTGGCAGCAAGGACCCCGACAAGCTCCTGTTTCGTTCCGGCGGAAACCTGGCGGCGATCGGCGCCGGACTGTTCTTCGGGTGTGTCGGCGCCGTGCTGAACTATGTGGATGTGCCCGTCGAAGACGCGACGCCGGAATCGGTGCATGCGGTTGGTGCCGGATTCGCCGCGCTGGGTGTGGTTTGTGTGACCATTCGTGGCGGTACGACCATCGATCGGAAAGCCCGAACTGTCATCCAATGGGTGGGGTTGCTCGTACCGCTGTTCTGGCGAACGCGCCCCATCGAGGCCAGCGCGGTTCGGTTGACGTGCGAGACGTCACGCCAGAGGGGGATAACCATCTACTCCTATCCGATCACCTTCGTTACGCCGAAAGGCGACGTGCCAATCGTTTCATCTGATTCAGTCATGCCCGCGTGGAGCATAGCCCAGTCTGTAGCGACGTTTCTTGGTTTGGAGCTGTTGGACGAATCGGAAACCCAAATTGATACGGGCCTGATTCCGACCGTCATGCGCAAACTGCGCAAACGCTCCGCGTAACCCGTACGTTCGCAACTCAGTTTACGTAATAGCGCGAAGCAGCCGCTGACGCGCCCGGTCACCGCCCGCCCATCTCACTTCATAAGGGGTGGCGCGCGGGTGGTCCGTAGCCCGAAAACAAGGTGCGTTGCACGTCAATGCAGACCATCAGGCGCAGGAAGCATTAGAGCAAGCTCTATTTTTGTGTAGCGGTCGAATCACCGTTTCATCCGAAGAATCGACTCGATACGGCGATACACAATAACGGATATTGCTG
>CAZWWW010000081.1:0-9136 GCA_964637715.1 uncultured Phycisphaeraceae bacterium
ACCGGAGCTTGTGAACATTCCGCTCGGTGCCGTCATGGTCGTGTGGTTTACGTGGGCTCTTCTTCGAGCCGTTGGCGTCAAACGTCGCCGCGTGCCCATCGAACGCCCGCCTTTGTGCGAACACTGCGGTTACAACCTTGCAACGATGCCGACGGAGAGGCGGTGTCCGGAATGTGGTCGAGCGATCATCGAATCGCTCGGACCAGGCGTGCGACCCGGTTCGCCGTGGGCGCTGGGCCGTGCCGCGCACTTTCGCCACCCGTGGTGGACCACAACCGTTACGGCGATACGTACGCCGCGCGACTTCGGCGCACGTCTCCCGCTCTTGGCCCGCGAAACCGCGCATCGTTCGTTCCTGGCTTGCGCCCTACCTGCCGTCTTCTTGACCGGAGCCCTGGGGTTCCTGACCTTCGCGACCATTGACACCGGCAGAGGCACCTTCAATGATATCCCCATCCTTGCGATGGTCACCTCAGTCGTCGGTGCGGCATGCGCGCTCGGAATGATTGTGTTCGCACTCAAGGTCGCGATGATCGTCGGGCTGATTCTAAGCTGGTTATACAAGCGGAACATGCTGCCCGGTGCGATGCGGACAGCCTCTTATCTTGCCGGGTATTTGATGGGGTGGGCGTTGTTCGGTGCGGCAACGGGTATCGGCATCCTCCTGCTGGACAATGCCGACGTGTTCGAGCAGTTAGAAGAGATCACGGGGATTTACCGGGACATGATCGCGGTCATGACGTGGCTCGTACCGAATGCGGCGTGCGGGATCGGTTACATCGCCGCCGTCGCGCGAACGACCTCGGCCATGCGCTACGCAAACACCTAACCCCTCAAGACGACCGCCTACAGCATAGTCAGTTTTTGTGTATCGCCGCATCAAGCCGATTCACCCGACGAAACGATGATTCGACCGCTACACAAAAAGAGAGCTTGCTCTAATCACGAAGATCGAGCACGACGATGTGCTCCAGATTCCTCATGAACATGCGCCCCTGATGAATCACCGGAACCGACCAGCATCGACCGTCGAGCACCGACCCGGTGAACGTCGGCGAGAAACCCTCCGGTGACGCCGGCGCGATACGGAGTTCACCATCCTGGGTGAGCAAAAACAATTGCCCCTGAGCCAGAGCGAGCGTTCCGTGTTTCACGCGGGGCACCCGCCAGCGTCGTTCGCCGGTCATGAAGTCCACACACTTCAGCGCCTTCTGGTCGCTCGTGTAGAGGTTGCCTTCATACAGCAGGCACGATTGAAACTTGTTGAGCAGCACCTTGCTTCGCCAGACTTCCCTGGCGGTCAGACCGTCGCCCGATGTGCCAAGCTTGAACAAACCCGCCCCGGTACGGTACCCCGATGAAATCAGGAGATACCCGTCGTGCACAATCGGCATGGCTGCGTTCACGTCCCAATCCGTATCCCACGGCATCCGCCAGACCTCGCGCCCACGCCCCACCTCCGCGATGATCGCACTCTTTCCGGTAAAGCCCACGACGTAGCGCGTGCCGTTCAGGGTAAACGGATACGGCATGGCGTAGCCAGCCGGGTCGGTCCCGCACGTCCACTTCGGCTGCCCGGTCTTACGATCAAACGGGGCTAGTGAACCCTGTTCGTCACCGGCGACTGCAATGGCCACATCACCCTCGACGAGCACGGACGCGCTATAGCCCCACGTCGGTTTGTGATCGAACTGCTTGCTCCAGATTTCCCGCCCGTCATTGGCATCGACACACAGCAACCGCCCGTGTGCACCTTGAATATAGACGCGACCGTCGAACACGGTGGGGGTCGCGCGGGTACCGTCTCCGTGCTCGTTTCGGTAGGACTTCTCGAACGGATGCTGCCAGATGATCGATCCGTCTCGTGCGTTCAGACAGAAGAGAACCTGCTTGCGATCGGCGGTTCCGCAGGTGTAGACACGATCACCAACCGTCGCAAATGAGCTGAACGCCGACCCGACGTCCCGCTTCCACACAACCGACGGCGGTTTGTTCCCCGTTGTACGAAGTCCGGTCTCTGCGCTGATCCCGTCGTAGTGGGGACCGCGAAAGTTAGGCCAATCCGCGTGCACGGCGTGCGGGCAGACCACACCAAGCACGGCACACATGAGTAAGCGTGCGAACGGGGTCTTCACCCGTTCGATCCTGATACGCCGACGAAAAGCCTGCCTTCTGTGCCCGGCGTGATGAGCGTTCATGCAACCGTTCCCGCAGTTAAGCCGGTGTGATCAAACATAATGTGCGTATCGTTTCACTTGAGCAAGCTCTCTTTTTGTGTAGCGGTCGAATCACCCTTTCATCAGGCCAATCGAGTTGATGCAGTGATACACTATAACGGACAAGGCTGCAGCCGTCAGGGTAGGTCGCTCTGGGAGTCATTAACAACGCACGCGCTCCCTCAAAGGAAGCGCGTGCGTTCGCCGTGTGTTCCCGGGAATCGGGATCGGTGTTCGGACCGTCGAGGCGGCGCGGTACGGACATCACACCTGCGGTCGTTACCGCCGGGATGTCGCGCCCTCACGAAGCATCAACGCGGATTCTGCGGGCGGTTAAAACGTCGTGGTCACACCGCCGGTGGTGCCACCGGTCGTGCCGGTGTTGTCATTCTGCAAGCTGACAAAAAATGCGCCGATCAGCGTGTCCGCGAGCGAGGTCGTGGTGCTGGACAGCCCGTTCAAGATCGACGACCGCACATTCGGGTCGCAGCCGCTGAGCTGGAACGCCGAACCCCCAACCGCCAACGCCATCATGGTTCGCATGAGTCGCTTGCCGAAACTTCGATTTCGCATATCTGGGCTCCTAAAGCGGACGTGTTGCGTCACCCCCGCAACCTCTCGCGTGTCATCTGTTTTATGGTATCGGCCTGTCGCGACTGCTGCGCGTAGCCACGCCGCTCGAAACCGCTCCCATTAGTTATCGGTTATTTCTACCCATCGGCGAAGTTGCGGCTGCGGTTTAGCGGTTCCGGCAAGCTTCCCACGCCAAAAGGCCTCGCTCGCAGCGACAAACCGCACCCGAATCCCCCGCGCTACGCTGCATAACCCCGCCGGAAGCCCGCCGGAATGAGGCCCGAGCAAGGCTGCACGCCGCTCACGTCCGATCGGGATACACGCAACGCGCTCGGCTCGCGTACCAATAGCCATTTTGAACGATTCTCGGTGGCCGGCAAGCCGCCATCGGCACGCCGGGAAAAAAATCGTGGCACGATCCGATGGTTTAAGGCACGAATTAGATTATAGCACCTTCTATTATATTCAGGAGCTGTGCGGCTTAGGCCAGCCCGGCGAACCGGCCGCTGCGAGGTCAACCGCGTCCCCTCAAGGGACGATCCAAACGCTAGTGCTTTGTCACACCTTGTTTTTGGGGTGGCATGGGCAAGCAGCAGCTTGCCCGTGTTGTTCCAGGGGCAGTCACGGGCAAACAAGTTTGCCCATGCCACCCACAATGAACCCTGAGAATAAGTTGTGACGCTGCACTAGCGTTCCGCTCGCCGGACTCATCCTAACCCGTGATTTCCAAACACCCGTATGGTCGATAGAATCGCGGCCCTTATGGGTCACGCTACACACTCATCCGAGGTCGCTACCGGGCGCACCGGGCGATTCAATCTGAACCGCGCGCAGGTCGTCGACGAAAACTTCGTTGCCTTTGTGCGCGAGTTGGCACAGCACTACGGGCAGGATTCGACGCGCGATGCGGACGTCGCCGGCGCACCGGGCGAAGCCGACCCGCCTGTTGCTACGGGGAGCAATCTTCGCTGTAGTGACGTCCTACAGCTTTTCGAATCGCAGGTCATCTCCCGCCATCAGGATATCGTGGCCCGCGAGATGCGCGCCCGCGATGAAGGCTTTTATACGATCGGGTCCGCTGGTCACGAGGGTAATGCAGTGATCGGTCGGCTCACACGGCACACGGACCCTGCGTTCCTTCACTATCGGTCCGGGGCGTTCATGGCCGAGCGCGCCCGACAAGTGCCTGAGATTGATTTCGTACGGGATGCGATGCTATCGATCGCCGCGAGCATGGACGACCCGATCTCAGGCGGTCGACACAAGGTTTGGGGAAGCGTCCCGATGTGGGTTCCGCCGCAGACCAGCACGATCGCCAGCCATCTGCCCAAAGCCGTCGGATGCGCACTCATGCTCGCCCGCGCGAAACGTGTCGGTACCAGGCCCCCGATCCCGGATGATTCCATCATCGTGTGCAGCTTCGGGGACGCTTCGTGTAGCCACGCGACGGCGCAAACCGCGTTCAACGCCGCCGCCCGCGCCGCGCATGAACACCTGCCGGTACCCATTCTGTTTGTCTGCGAGGACAACGGGGTCGGCATCAGCGTCGACACGCCGCGTGAATGGATCGCGCGTACCTACGACCGGCGTCATGGCGTGAAGTATGTGTCGGGTGACGGGCTGAATCTTGTGGATGCCTATCGCGCCGCACAACAAGCCGTCGATTATTGCCGTGCCCACCGCCACCCCGTGTTCCTGCATCTGAGCACCGTACGCCTGCTCGGTCACGCCGGAAGCGACGCGGAAACCGAATACCACTCCTGGCACGAGATAGAAACCAACGAAGCCCGTGATCCGTTGCTCGCGAGTGCCAAGCTGGTTATTGATTTCGGGCTGATGACACCGGTCCAGGTGTTGGACATGTACGAGCACGTCCGCGCCCGCGTGCGTGACGCCGCCGCCTACGCCGCGTCACGTCCCAAACTACAAACCCTAGAAGAGATCGCTGCGCCCCTTGCACCCTACACGCCCGCGGCGGTGGAACGGGAAGCGTCGCGAACCGTACCGCCGGAGCGTCGCGCGCATTATTTTGACGGCGATGATCGGCTCCCCGAGCGCGCCGCCCCGCGTCACATGGCCGTTCTGATCAATCAAGGGTTAACCGATCTGCTCATCAAGTACCCCGAAGCGGTTGTATTCGGAGAGGACGTCGCGAAAAAAGGCGGGGTCTATCATGTGACCACCGGTCTGACCGCAAGATTCGGCGTCGGGCGCGTGTTCAACACCGTGCTCGATGAGACAACGATCCTGGGTCTGGCCATCGGAGCAGCGCATTTGGGACTGCTGCCCTTTCCGGAGATTCAATACCTGGCGTATTACCACAACGCGGAGGATCAGATTCGCGGCGAAGCCTGTTCGCTTCAGTTCTTTTCCAACGATCAATACCGCAATCCCATGGTGCTTCGCATCGCCGGTTGGGCTTATCAAAAAGGTTTCGGCGGTCATTTCCATAACGACAACAGCATCGCCGCCCTGCGCGATGTGCCGGGGTTGATTATCGCCTCACCCGCGCGCGGTGACGACGCGGTGCGCATGCTCCGCACCTGTGCGGCCCTGGCGAAGACGGACGGGCGCGTGGTGGCGTTCATTGAACCGATCGCCCGCTATATGACCAAAGACCTGTACGAACCCAAAGACGCCAAGTGGTCCTTCCCGTACCCGCCGCCGGAAGCGTTCATCCCACTGGGCGAAGGGGCCGTGTACCGCAACCACTCAGGCGATCTTGACGATTCGCCTCCTGAAACGGACGATGTAACGATCCTGACGTTCGCCAACGGCGTATACCTGGCGCTTCGGGCGGCGCGAACGCTCCAACGCGAACACGGTGTGAACGTTCGCGTCGTGGACCTGCGGTGGCTTAGCCCCCTGAATGAGTCGTTCATTGTCGAGCAAGCGCGCGCCACGAATCGCGTGCTTGTCGTCGATGAAGGTCGCCGGACCGGCGGCATCAACGAAGCGCTCATGACCCTGCTGTATGAGCAGTGCGGCGACGGGGTTCGCGCATCGAGAGTGACAGGGTATGACACGTACATACCGCTTGGCGCCGCTGCCGACCGCGTCCTCGTGCAGGAGCAGGACATTGTGACGGGCGTCCTGAATCTACTGGGTAGCTGAGGAGGCGAATTCAACTGGGGCGACGCCCTCGATCCCACAGGATAATTGATGATGTCGGACAACCCCTTGACGATCGATGACTTGCTCTTTGTCGGATTCAACCGCCGCATCGCCGCGCTGGACAAACGAACCGGCGAGACAATCTGGAAATGGAAGGCTCCGAACGGAACCGGATACGTCACGTTGCTGGTTGATTCCGATATCCTGTTCGCTTCGGTCCAGGGTTACACCTACGGTCTCGACCCCGCCACCGGGCAACAACTCTGGTACAACACCCTCAGCGGCATGGGCACCGGCGCGGCGTCGCTCGCCACGACGTCGGCCGTGTCGAACAATGCCCTGCTCGGCGCGGCGGCGGCCGATGCCCAGCAGGCGGCAGCAGCCGGCGCTGCGGGGTCGTAGCGCCGCTTCGTAGCGCCGCACCCTCGAACCAAGTACGCCATCACGCGGCATCATAACACCGCAAAGACGTCTGCCTACGCATCAATCGCCGCCGCGCGGCGGCGCGTTTTTATGCTCATCATCAGCGGGCGACGGCGTTTCTTTATCCTTGTCGGTTTCCTTGATAATACGACCGGCCATGACCCCGCCGTAGTTCTTGCCGTTGCTGTACCAGATGCCGCTGTAGAATCCCTGGTGAATCATCACCCGCGCGGAATAAGTGCCAATGAGTGGCACGCCTACGTCGTCCAGCGTAATCACGGCCGTATCCCCCGCCCAGACGACCCGAACCGGAACCGGCACCTCGACGAATTTGTCGCCCAACGGTATCCGCGCGAACACCAACCAACGATCACCGCCGATCTTACTCACCTTGCTGATTACATACTCGTCTTTGCGCGGCGCCGACAACGCCCGATCACCACGGAGCCCCCCCTTGGCTGTCATTTGTGAGACGCCCTCGAGCCGCACACCGGTCATGGTCTGCTCGAACCGCCGCTCCAGCGCAACCCGATCCCCAGCCGCCTCCGACTGCTCGAGCTTATCGGCCCGTACCGGCGCGGTTTCAGCCGTATCGGGTTTTTCATCACCCCCTTGACGCCGCTCGCTCGCATGGGTCGATGCACCGCCCCACCCGAGCACTAAGCACCACGCGGTCGCCCACCATGGCCCGCACTTCGAGTAAGCCGTCACCTTATTCATCTCAAGGACCTCCACTACGCCAGATTCGCGATTCGAAACGGCGTGTCCACGAATACACTGACGCCCCGAATGACAAAGAGCGCTTTGCCCGCCCTCCAAATCAGCGTCTTTCGATGGGCACCGGCCAAACGCTTACGTCGTCGTTATCAAAGCATAACCGGAGACCCATCCTTGCCCAACACCGGCGATTTCGATACGCTTGGGTTGTGATAACAAACGTCTACGATAAACAGACACGGTGCGATCGCCGGGCGTTCCTAATCGATCCCGCCCGCCACCATCGCCTTGTGTTCCAACGAGTTCCGCGCTGATCGGCGCTGTTCAACGTTGCGATAAGAGATCCGGCCCATGAACAGGAAGATAGGCGGTACCCGGCGCACGGCCGCGAAGAAAAACGGGCAGCCCGCCGATTCGCGCGCTGATAGGTATGGCCCCACTGATCGCGGTATGCCAACCAACGACAAGCCGAACCCCGCCGCGGGATCGACGCAATCTAGCGTGCCATCGCCGCCCCATCAACCACCGGCCCCTGCGCAGATGCGTCGCAGCCTCTACGAAACCGTACAGGGGCAAATCGCAAAGGCTGCAGACGCCCTGCGCCTCGATCCCGCGGTGCGCTCGATACTCGCGAAGTGTCAGAATGAAATCGTCGTCAATTTTCCCGTACGGATGAATGACGGGCGCATCGAAGTGCTGACCGGATACCGCGTGCAACACAACAACGCGCTCGGGCCCTTCAAGGGCGGGCTTCGCTACCACCCCTCAGTCAACATTGACGAAGTACGCGCCCTGGCTGCGTGGATGACCTTCAAAGTCGCCCTCACCGGTCTTCCCCTCGGCGGCGCCAAGGGTGGTATTCAGCTCGACCCCGACAACTACGCGCCCAACGAACTCGAGCGGATCACCCGGCGCTTCACCTTCGCCCTCGGCTCGAACATCGGACCGGAATACGACATCCCTGCGCCGGACATGAACACCAACGCCCAGATCATGGCGTGGATTCTCGACACCTACCTCTCGACGGTACCGCCGGCTGAACGCAATCGAAACATTCACGTCGTTACCGGCAAACCTCTGCTCTCCGGCGGCAGTGCCGGGCGAGAAAAGGCCACCGGACAAGGGGTCGTGTTCTGTATAGAACAATGGGCCCGGGACAACCACCTCGATCTAAGCACCCTCACCTTTATGGTACAAGGGTTCGGCAACGTCGGATCCTGGGCGGTGCGGCTCCTTGCCGAACGCGGGGCGAAACTCGTCGCCGTCGAAGATGCCACGGGCGTGACACGTAACAAGCACGGCCTGGATGTGCCCGATCTCATGGCCTATGCCAAGCGGCGCGGGGGCGTAAAGAAGTTCCCCGGTGGAGAGAACGCCGACCACATCATGTTCATGAACACGGAGGCGGACCTCTTCATTCCGGCGGCCATGGAAAACCAGATCACAGCCGAGACTGCGCCCTGGATCAAAGCCCGCCTGGTCGTGGAAGCCGCAAACGGACCAACGACGCCCGAAGGAGAGGCCATCCTTGAATCACGGGGCGTCGAAATCCTACCGGACATCCTCTGCAACGCCGGCGGGGTGATCGTCAGCTATTACGAGTGGCTCCAAAACAAGCGGAGCGAGTTCTGGGAATTGGAAGAGATCGACGCCAAACTCGAACGGCGTATCAAACGTGCGTTTGGACGTGTGCGTGAAAAAGCAGCCGAACTCGACGTCGCCTACCGGACCGCCGCGTACGCCCTGGCCCTCTCTCGCCTCGAGACAGTCTACAAAGAACGCGGCATCTTCCCGTAAAGAACCTTCCCGAGCGGACTGAATCGGGTCCACCGAGCCGCACGCCGTAGCCTGCGCGGAGTTCGAGATACCCAAGGATGTTCGCCGTGCAACGACGCGTCGCCGCTTTTCTCTCGGAACGAAGGAACGCAGTTACGTTACCAACGAAACTAAGAGTCTATCCCAGAATTGTGTGGCGCCGGCATCTTGCCGGTGATTGTGATGAAAACAGCGCGGTCTTCTCCGAGATAGAGCCTCGTTCCACTGGCTGGAAGCCGGTGCCACACTCGTTATCAGGATAGGCTCTAAGGCGAACC
>CAZWWW010000082.1:0-9130 GCA_964637715.1 uncultured Phycisphaeraceae bacterium
CCCTTGGCCTTAGAGCAAGAAAGTACCCTTTCGTGAAGGCGTTTTTTATTACTCAGACTGGCTCCTAGCCCGGATGGGCCAGGTTGATCGTCCAGCCGCCCCGCAGCGCCAGCACATCAGCCAGGTCCGCCGCCCCGGTGCACGATTCGATCGCGGCATGCACCTCGGTCCCGTGACGCTCCGCTGTCGTCGCCATCACCAACGCATCGTTTTCGTACGAACCGTTCCGCACCACATGCCCCGCCCACTCCAGCACGCAAACCTGAACCGAATCCTTGCGGTAGTCCAACCCGACGTAAACCCGTATAGTTTTCATGCCCGTTGCTCCTCGTAAACCCTGATGGAGATCAATAACAAGCTGGCAGCCTACCAGCCCCCAACGGGCTTTCATCCCCATCTACCTTGTCTTACGACCGCCGATCCTGTCACGCGCCCGGCGGGCGGTGACCGCGTTCTCACTTATTGCGTGCGCCTGTTATTTCCGGTAGATTAATGCGATACAGCGTTACCCAACAACAGAGAACGCGGGGGCAGGATCTAAGTTCGTATAGCGGTCGAACCGCTGTTTCATCCGGTACACCGACTCGATGCGGCGATACACAATCACGGAGCATGCTGTATCGCGTTTTCTTTTGCGTGCGACATCATGATTATCGACTGTTTCACCCACGCGTGGGAATCCAACGACGAGCTGGGTCGTTGCACACCGGTGCGGGGTCATTCACCCGCCGCCACCCGACCGGAGCCTGCGCCGTTTGGGGCCGGTCGGAGCCGTCACCAACTCGCCTGCGAACCGTGTGACGTATCTCTGGTGCTCGGATTCAAGAGCGCCTACCTCGACGCGTGCATTTCGAACGACTACGTCGCCGACTACGTAGCCCGGCATCCGGACCGGTTGATCGGGCTGGCCGGGATCGACCCGAGCGATCCGCGCGAGGCCATTGCCGAGATGACCCGCGCCCGGGAAGAACTGCACATGCCCGGAATCGCCGTCGCCCCCGCCGCGCAGGGCTTCCACCCGACGAACAGCCGCGCCATGCTCGTCTATGCGGAAGCCGCCGACCGCGCCATGCCCGTGCTCTTTCACACCGGTGTGTTTATCGCGACTGAAACCAAGCTCGAATTCGCCCGCCCCGTCTTGTTCGACGAAGTCGCCCGCGAGCTTCCGAATCTAAGGATTGTCATCGCCCACGCGGGGTATCCGTGGGTGCAGGAAACCATACTGCTGCTGGCCAAGCATCCCAACGTGTTCGCCGAAATCAGTTGGCTGGTTCATCAGCCGTGGCAGGCGTACAACGCCCTGCTCACCGCCCACCAGCACGGCGTGATGCACAAGCTGCTCTTTGGCAGCGGGTTCCCGACCGCGACCGCTTCTCAGTGCATCGAAGCGCTCTATAGCATCAACCACCTCGTCCACGAAACAAACCTCCCGACCATCCCGCGCGAAGCCCTTCGGGGCATTGTTGAGCGCGACGCGCTGGATCTGCTCGGTATTCCTACGCCCGCCGGCTCGGACATGAACCCGATCGAGACGCCCGCGCAGAGCGAAGTGGACGACGAAACGATCGCCGAGGTCTAAGCAAGCTTAGGCCTATATTGCACAGTTGGCCGCTTTTTTCCGCCCAGTCTCACATGGAGACACTGCGCGTCCTTTTCCGTTATCGGCTTAGCGATCCACGCGTAAGGTAGTCCGCCGTATGTACGAGCACAGGGTGGCGTGGACCGTTCCGGTTGTGTGGTCGTGGTGACAACGCCGCGCGGGGTCTGCTTGTCAATACCAGGCTTGCGTCGCGCGCGGTCCACCGTCACAATGGCTCTGGTGGGGTGGCGCAGCGGTACCGTGAGGCTCTCGAGCATTTATCGTTTTCATGTGCCGATTCTTGGACACCCGAACCGGCATCGAGATCGGGAAGATCGCGCGGGCTTAAAGCCCGCGGCTCGGCGCACAAAAACGGGAAATGCGCTAAACCGTTGCAAAGTCATTCCAGCCTTGTGTCGGGTAGCGCGCACGGGCGATTGGTGTGGCGCGTTCCTTTGGAGATGAATGGTCATGAGTTTGCTTGAGAAACGTAAAGGCGTGGTGTTCGGCATTGCGAACGACCGGAGTATCGCCTGTCACATCGCCAAAGAGGCGATCGCGCACGGGGCGGACTGTGCGTTTCCTCATCTGCCGGGCGAAAAGAGCGAGCGCCGGGTCCGCAAGGCGCTCGACGGTATCGGTGTGACCGACCCGTGGCTCATCCCTTGCGATGCGTCAATGGATGACGATCTCGATGCCACGTTCGCTGCGGTCAAAGAGCGCTTCGACTCGATCGACTTCATGGTCCATTCCATCGCCTTCGCCGACCGGACCTTTCTAAAACCCGGTATGTTTGCGGAAACCCCGCGCGAGGTGTTCGCCCAGGCGCTGGACATATCAGCCTATTCGCTTGTTGCAATGGCCCGCCGCGCCAAGGCGATGATGCCGCGCGGCGGTTCGATCATCGCCATGACCTACTACGGCAGCGAAAAAGCGGTCCCCGGATACAACGTCATGGGCGTGGCCAAGTCCGCGCTGGAAGCCTGCACACGTTATCTCGCGCTGGAGCTCGGCGAGTTCGGCATCCGGGTGAACACCGTCAGCGCCGGACCGATCAAGACGTTGTCGTCGATGGCCGTGGGGGGCATCGATGAGATTTTCGAGTGGGTCTCAAAGAAAGCGCCCCTGCGCCGCAACATCAGCGCCGGCGAAGTCGGCAAGACCGCCGTTTACCTGCTCAGCGATCTATCCAGCGGCGTCACCGGGGAGAACCTCTTTGTCGACGCCGGCTACAACACGGTCGGTCTGTAGCACCGGAACGCGTTGACCATGTCGGCGAATCGTCGCCGCCCATGCTATGAGTTCAGAGCGCGGCATCCGTGCGATGCTGTATGAAGGTGCGGTACGGGTGGATAAACCGGACGCGGTCGCAAGTCGTTGACGGCGAACAGGCAAACGATCCGTACCGGTGCAGCAATCAACGGCATAACTCGGCATGCCGTCTCCTTTTCCCTTAAACTGGCACACTATCAGGTTCGACTCGCTTGAATCAGCGGCTATAATAGATTCAGCGTGCCCGCGCGCAACGCGATCCAATTCGATCCATTGGCTTTGCCGTGCCCGCTCGGGCGATGCGGGGCCAGGAGTTGACCCTGTGGCCAATCCCAGTCACGACGACGACGACCGCGAAACAGCCTCGGCGCAAACACCAGACCCGGCGGACACCCTGTCGAGCTTGCCGCTACCCCCTTCTCGGCGACCGCCCAAAGATTTCGGCGGTTATCGATTCATGGAATTACTGGGCCGGGGTGCCTTCGGTCAGGTGTTCAAGGTCTGGTCGGCGAGCACGCAGCGCTACGAGGCCATGAAGATTCTTCACCAGGAGGATGCCTCGGGAGGTGAGCAGCTAGATGCCTTCAAGCATGAAGTTCACCGCATGGCCAACGTACGCAGCACCCATGTCGTCCACGTGTACCACGCGGACGTTCTTCCCGATGGGCGTCGCTTTTTCACGATGGAGTATCTTGGCGGCGGTCGCCTCGATCGTTATTGCGACCGCACGCGCGTGCCGCTCGAGGAGCGCATCCGGGCCGTCGCCGATATCTGCGACGCTGTGCAGGGCATGCACGAGTTGAATCTCGTGCATTGCGACATCAAACCCGCCAACATCGTCGTTCAAGACGATTCGGGGGCTATGATTCCCAAGCTCGTCGACTTCGGTCTGGCCAGTCAACGGGCGTTTAGACCGTCACCCTCTTCTATGCCGCGCGGCACGCTGCCCTACATGCCGCCGGAACAATTGGAAAGTCACGGCGGCGATCCGGAACGTCGATGGGATATCTATGCGCTCGGGGCTACGCTCTATCAGCTTATTGTCGGCGAATGCCCCATCGAACGCTTCCCCGATCCGTCCTTACCGGTTGACGTGCTGGCCGACCATGTGCGCCGTACGCCCATCCCTAGCTTATTAGAGAAGCTGACATCCACCGACGCCCCGCGCTCCGATGAAATCGCCGCCGCGCGTCGGATGAGCGTGGCCCGACTCCGGCGTCGTCTTCGTGACCCGTGGTTGGAGGCGATTGTCGGCAAAGCCCTGGCCAAGGAGCGGGTTCAGCGCTATGCGTCCGCCGCCGAGATGGCCCACAATCTGAGGCGCTATCTTGCAGGCAGGCGCCCCGCCGTCGTTCCCCCTTCCATCCGAGACCGGGTGCGCGAGTTCGCCCAGCGGCGTCGCGTGGCGCTTGTCGTTGTGGCGTTACTGACTGCGGTTTCTGCAGCGGTTGTGTACCGAAACGCCCAACGGAGGGCCGTGCGGAATGCCAGGGTTTTGACACTATTCCACGAAGGATCATCGGCCGTTGACCCGCGCCTGGCGATCGATCGGTATGAGGCGGCGCTCGCGCTGGATCCGACGCGTTCGGACATCCGCCTGCACCTGGCTGGTGCCCGGGCGGTTAACGGTGACGTGGAAGGTGCGCTCGAGACGGCACGGTCGATTGCACAAGGTGGCCTTTTTTTTGGAAAAGCGCAGTCGCTCATCGGTGGGTTGCTACAGCTTCGTGAGGGTGGGCGATCGGACCACGACCCGGCGGCTGATCCGCCCGACGTTTCTCCAGGTGATGCGTATTACTACGCGCTGTCGCTTGATCGGGAGCACGCACCGCTGGCGATCGCACTGCTCGGCAAAGCGATCAACGCTCCGGGTTTGGAATACGACGACCGTTTTCGCATTCGCTTGATGCGGGCCATGCGCTATTTTCAAGTGTGCGATTTCGACGCCCTGAACACCGAGGCGGTGTGGCTCGTGGAAACCGCCCCCCGTTCCGCCGTGGCGTGGAATCTTCGCGGGCTTGCCGATTGGAACGGTGGTCGCACCGCGCGGGCGCTCGATGCATATAACAAGGCGATCGAGATCAATTCCGAATACGCCGCTGCCTTTGCGAACCGCGCCGCCGTTCGAAACGAACTGAAGCTATACGATCAGGCGCTGGCCGACTGTGACGAAGCGGTGTCGATCCGACCGTCGATCGCCTCGTGGGTCGACAACACACGGGTTCTCGCCTTGCTGGGTGGGGGTGAAACGGGCAGGACGAAGGATCTGTGTACACGTGTGCTCAGCGATGCCGAAGCGACCGGGCACACGCACGGTGCGTGCGGTTTTCTATGGAACCAAGTGCGCGCGTGGACCCGGGCGTGGAACGAAT
The DNA here is from genome assembly GCA_964637715.1 of uncultured Phycisphaeraceae bacterium. Lineage (GTDB taxonomy): Bacteria > Planctomycetota > Phycisphaerae > UBA1845 > UBA1845 > CAZWWW01. The sequence goes on from CAZWWW010000082.1 coordinate 5,224, forward strand.
CCGACAAGGCGATTCGCGCGCGCGAATCCGGTGGGTCCTGCGAAACACAGGGGACGAACGATGTTTGGTTCCGTGGGGTGGCTGCGTTTCACCTGAAACGGTATGCCCAGGCCATAAGCGATTTTGACAGTTTCGAGCGGGCGGATCCCGACCGCTGGAGCAAAGATTGGACACGCCCCCTGTTCCGCGCGACTACGTTGCTTGCCAATGGTTCCCTTGAGCGGGTCGTTTCTGATCTTCAGCACGTGGTACGTATGCGACGCGGGACGCCGTCCGCCGCACTGTTTCAACTGTGGATATGGGACGCGCTTCTGGACCTGAAAGACCCCGTGCGGGCGGCTGCGGCGCTGGAGATCGCCGGTGAGCTGGCGCGCAGCGATGAACGATTGTCCAACATCGTCAAGCACTGCATGGGGGTCGTCGGACGGGACGTTGTATTGACGGGTGCCGGGAAGGACTCTGCCAAGATAACAGAGGCCTATTATTACCTCGGTTTGGCCGCCAAAGCACGCGGCGACCATGCACGGGCTGTTGACTGCTTTCGGTCATGCCGACAACACAACGTGGTCGACCATCTCGAATACGACCTAGCCGAAACCCAGCTTGCTCGCCTGTCGCAGGATCAATAGCTACGGTGCGGTTCGTTCGTTTATAGCGTTTTCTGATATTGTGTATCGCCGAATCGAGTCCTTTTACAGGATGAAACAGTGATTCGACCGCTACACAAAAAGAGAGCTTGCTCTAATTGACAACCGTATAGGTTCCCACGAGCGGGCTGGTTTTCACATGTGCGAGGTCGACACTCGTTCCGGGTGCGATCGTAATCGTCATGCCCGCTGACGTTGACCAACCGCTCTTTCGAACAACGAACGTAACGTCTTTAAGGCACGCAGCGTCAAGCTCTATAACGGTTCCCCCGGCTGGTTTGACGGCCAACGTGCATCCTGTCGGAAGACAGTTCCGGTTCAAGTAATCAACCAGGTCCGACACGCGGAGTCGCTTCAAGTCGTGCGTGTACGTGCAGGAGGCGGAGGTCTCGCCGGTCGGTTCATCCACGAAATAGACCGTTCCCGGATTGGTGTTCTTGTAGCTCCATTGTGGGGAGGGAGTGAATGCATATGGATCCTTGACAAACTGCAACTCGCCGGGTTCGACGTTGATTCTGAACGAGGGGTCGTTGATGCGTATTCCACCTCGCAACCCGTGGGGAGCGCCGCCCGGTCCGTGGGGATGATCGATCGTGACGCAAGAACAACAGAGAATCGTAAGCAGGCCTAATGGCAATGATCGAAACATGTTTCATACTCCTGCAAGAACGTTTGATCTGGTGCGGACGGGAACGTAGCGGACGTCACAAATGGCGCCCAATCCGCCAACAACAATTTGACTGTCACTTTAGGATAGGTAGTTCGACGAAAATGTCAAACGGTCGGCGTTGAAGGGTGGTTCGTAAGGCGGCTTGATCTGCGCAGATGTCAAGCGGGTGGCACCGGTGTCTTTACGGTGATTGCACGGGCTCGGCGATCCTGCGATGCGGGCTCCCCGAGGTCATCACACGCTCTTGATATCTCCGACCGCCGGTGCGTCATCGGTTACCACGCGTTGAATGGCGCTCTTGAGGAAGGTCATCTTGGTGTTGGTGGATTCGTCGACTTTGACCACAACCTGGTCGTCTTTGACGGAAACCACCGTGCCTACCACGCCGCCGATGGTCAGCACTCGCTGGTTCTTTGTCAGACTGTCGTGCAGCTCCTTCCGCTTGCGTTCCTCGCGTTTTCGCTGGCTGCGCGAGGAAAGGATCATAAAGACCATGACCGCCACGAGCATGGCCGGTAAAAACAGGGCCGCACTCGACGGCGCCGTCGGTGTGGTCGTCGGTGTCGTCTTTTGCGTTGCCTGGGCCAGGATGTCAAGAACGTTTATCAAGTCTGGGTTCCTATCGGTTATCGCACGGGTGACGGGTTCAAACCCTGCTCAGCCACGCTACATCGCCTTGTTGACTCGATCCGCCGGGCTAAACCGTGATTAGATCATTGCGCAAAAGCAGGACGCACCCTCATCTCGTCGTTTCAATGATCCGGTCCCCTTGCGATCGGGAATTCCGTCTCCATGACGTCCAGCCGGTCCGCGGCGATCAATGTCCGGATGCGATCCATGAACCGCTGGTAGAACCGGAGGTTGTGGATCGACGTCAGTGTCGGACCGAGCATTTCGCCCGCCATGAACAGGTGACGAATGTACCCGCGTGAGAAGCGTTGGCAAGTAGCACAATCGCAGCCCGGTTCCAGCGGCCGGGTATCGAGCCGGTGGGCTTCGTTCCGCATCCGCAGGGGACCCTGAGCCGTAAACGCCTGACTGTTTCGCCCGTTGCGCGTCGGCAGGACGCAATCGAACATGTCCACCCCCGCCCGCACCGCCGCGAGAATATCCCGGGGGGTGCCCACGCCCATCAGATAACGGGGGCGATCTGCGGGCAGCAGCGGCGTTACGGACTCGAGCACCCGCACCATCTCTTGGTGGGATTCCCCGACCGATAGCCCGCCTAGGGCGTATCCCTCGAATCCGACCTCGCGCAGCCCTTCGACACACCGCCCGCGCTCCGCGAGATCAAGCCCGCCCTGCACTATACCGAACAGCGCCTGGTCGTCGCGGGTGTGGGTCTCTCGACATACCCGGGCCCAGCGGATGGTTCGATCCACGGCGGTTCGCATGGTTTCGGCGTCACACGGCAACGCGGGACACTGGTCGAAGGCCATGATGATGTCGGCGCCCAGTTTGTTCTGGACGGAGGTGGCGGTACGCGGATCGAGGTGCAACATGGACCCGTCAACGTGTGATCGAAACGTCACCCCCTCGTCGGTGATCTCGTTGATCTCTGCGAGCGAAAAGACCTGATAGCCGCCGCTGTCGGTCAGTATGGGACCGTCCCACCCCATAAACGTGTGTAACCCGCCCAGATCGCGCACCACATCCGCCGTTGGTCGAAGCTGTAAGTGGTAGGTGTTCGCGAGAACGATGGTCGCGCCGGTAGCGCGGAGTTGGTCCGGGGTCACGCCTTTGACGGACCCGGCGGTGCCCACCGGCATGAACACCGGCGTTTCAACCGAACCGTGCGGCGTAAGCAGTTGGCCACGGCGGGCTGAACCGTGCGTGTTTGTAATCTTGTAGGGGAACACAGGCGGCTACCGGGAAAGCGGCGGACAGGTACACGAACTATCCGTCTCCATACTGTTTATCCAACTCCGCCCGTACGGTTTCTATGATCTGGCAATCGCAGTACGCACCCTGTCGGATGAACAACAGGCGGGCGTCCCGTCGTTTGGACTCAGCCGCTTTTTTTTTCTTCAGAACGGCTATGGATTGGGCGAAGTTGCCGGCGCAGACGGCTTGCGGCGAACGGCCCATGCTCGATGTCAGCGCTTCGTAAAAGCCGAGTTTGTTGAGCGATCTGTGTATCGTGCCGGCTTTGGCCTCCACATCTTCACTGCGCGGCAGCTTAAGAAACTCGTCCACGGTTTCCTTTGCCGCGAGTTCAAGCCAGATGAATCCCGAAAGGGCTCGCTTGCGCAGGTCGTCTGGGAGTTCCTTGACCAAGCGTTGAAACCGTTCCTCGGGCAACAGGTCGGCGAAACCCGCCCAGCGCACTGTTATGCAGGGGCGGTTCCACCGCTCATTCGGTCCCACCTCAACGGTGATGCCGGGATACGCCGGGGCCAGCACCGCCGTCAACGCCGCGGCCAGATTGTCCTCTCCCTTGGCATCCATAAGAGCCGCACTGTCCACAGCAAGCGCAGCGTGTCAAGCTGCGAAATGACGGGTCCATGACAGTTTAGGCGGGAGAACTTACTGCGTGAACAGTCCCGGAGGGACGCAAGACAGTAGCCCAGGCGCGTAAGCCCTGGGATCG
>CAZWWW010000083.1:0-9091 GCA_964637715.1 uncultured Phycisphaeraceae bacterium
CCTCGACTCACGGTTGATCGACGCCGGCGGGGAGTGCGCGGCGGTGGTCCGCGGTTTGCCCTTCATGCCTCGCGCTCGGACCGGCCGCTCGCCGCTTGCATGAGCACGAGCCCCGGCCAGGCGGGAGAAGGAGGCTCAAAGCCGACGCGATTATACGGGAACGGACACACGTTGTCAAAACAAAAGTCTCTCTGCACGTTCGACACGTAACCGGGTGCGTGGGAGGATCGGTGTTCATGACGGACCGAAGGGCATGTCGTTCCTTCGCCACAAGGCGGGAGGTTGACCTGCCATGGTCGAGTGCGGTGCCCCCCCGCCTGATGCTACTCAGTTGCACATTGCGGTTTGGGGCGCCGGCCCGGGGATGGCATTGTTTGGCAATGGCTTGACGGCGTCGTCGCCGGGCGGACCAGGCCAATGATTGCTCGATATTCGTAGGTCGCGGCTAAACGGCATGCCGGAGCAACCGGCGCACCTGCGGTTTGGTGAGCGCGATCAAATACTCCGCATCGCAACACAATAACTTACTTTGCTCAAGAAACTCAGGCTGGGTAAGCGGTCTGATGACGTGGGCGCGCTTGCGGTGGCCATTCGGAACAAGCTCGATTGCCGCACGGCGGTCGAATCACCGTTTCATCCGGCCAATCGACTCGATAGGGCAATACACAATAACCGAGAATGCTGTCATCGCTGGCGTTAGAATCTTCAAGTTTGTTTCAACTTGCCCGCGCGCCCGGCGCGTCGTAGAATGGTAACGGTCCATTCCGATCAAGTGAGGGCGAGTCTACGCCCTGTCGAAAGGCTGATTGACGCGATGCGCGCCGACCATCATATCAAACGAATCAGGCGACACCTGACGGGTGCGCGTCTGCTGCTGCTCGGGCTTATCGGGTTTATTGCGCCCCATTTCCTCCACGCCGCGGGCGTCTCTGGGGGCGATGCGGATGTTGACCATCGGCGTATCGGTGCCAAGTTGTCCATCCACGATATGATCACGGATATCACGGTGGAGAGCCTGGAGCGGCGTATCCAGCAGGCGAAGAAACTGGGCGCATCGGTCATCATCTTTGACATGGACACGCCGGGCGGACTGGTTTCCAGTTCGATCGCGATCGCGGACCTGATCCGTGAGTTGACCGACATCAAAACCGTCGCATGGGTGAACCCCAACGCACACTCCGGCGGTTCGCTCGTGGCGGTATCGTGCGACGAGATTGTCATGAGCCGATCGTCACGCATAGGCGATTCCGAAGTCATCATGGGCGGACCGGGCGGCGCCGGGGCTGTTCCGAAAGAGCTTAAAGCCAAAGCGTTCACGCCGGTGATTTCCGACTTCAGGCAATCCGCGAAGCTCAACGGCTATAGCGAGGTGCTGTGCGAAGCGTTCGTGTTTCCCGACAGGGAGGTGTGGTGGATCGAGAACGTCGACACCGGCGAGCGACGATTCGTGTTTCGCGACGAAAAGCTGCGGCTCGTCGACGGTAAAGACGAAGATGTAACGAAAGAAGCCGGCGAAGAAAAGGACGCCGAGAAACTCTCGGCAATGATAGGCGCTTATGTTGATAAAGCGGCTAAGGAGGAGCAGTCCAACAAAGACGAGACGGCGGGGCCCCCTACGGATCAAGCGGATGCACGCGACACTGGTAATCCTGGAGGTGCATCACCCCGCTGGCGACTCGTCACCTCGTACCATGATCCGCTGAGTGATTCGGATATGAACCTGACCCAGCCCATCGTCCGGGACGACCTCCTTTTGGAGATGTCCGCCGGTGAAGCGTCGGCCTATGGTTTCTGCAAAGCGATCATCAGCGACGAGGCGGGGTTACTGAAGCGGTACGACCTGGCCTCGATAACGCCCCTGGACCCGACCTGGTCGGAGGAATTCGCTTTTTGGATGACCTCCCTCTACGTCCGTGGGTTCCTGATGGTGATCGTGTTGCTCGGCGCCTATGTGGAGTTCCACACACCGGGCGTGGGCGTGCCGGGTCTGGTGGCGCTCATTGCCCTGGCCGTTTTCGTGGGCGCTCCGTATCTCTCCGGGCTGGCAACCGTCTGGGAAATACTGGCGATCGTCATTGGATTCGTGTTGATCGCGTTGGAGGTTTTCGTGATCCCGGGCTTTGGGATGGCGGGGATATCGGGAGCGATCCTTTTGCTCGTGGGCTTGCTGGGGACGTTCGTCCCGGACGAACCGGGTCGACCCTTCCCGTTCTATCTGCCGTCGCTGCCGAGCACGATCGAATGGTTCAAACAAGGTATGATCGCCATGACCGGCGCGATGGCCGTATCGTTGGCGGGCATGGTCGTGCTAAGTCGCTATCTACCCAGAACTATGATGTTCCGTCGCATCGCCCCGCCCAATCCAACGCCATCGGACGTCATGGTTGACGATGAATATCTGGGTGTCGCGCGCATTGGCGATATGGGTTTGAGCGAGGGTCCGCTGCACCCGGCGGGCAAGGCGCGCTTCGGCGTCACCCTGGTGGATGTGGTGACCCAGGGCGAGTATCTGGAGCGCGGACAACGCATCGAGGTGATTGAGCATCGCGGAAACAAGGTTGTCGTGCGCGCCGCGACATAATAGCGGGGCGATCCGCACAAGGGCCCAGCGCGTGTTGCGGGGGAACGCGTACAATAGTCGTTGCGTCGCGTGCGGACCGGTGAATCCGCGGGGCGTAACCCTATGGGCGCGGTGTTCAGCGGATGGGTTCGCGGATACGTGCACGCGGACCGGTGGGCGTGGCGCTTTGTATCCGATCGGTTTCCGGGCGCACATGGCTCGATATTGAGTTAAAGCGACGTTATGTCGGAAGTAGGCATTATCGTTTTGCTGTATGCCGTCGGGCTCGTGATGCTCGTCGCTGAGATCTTTATTCCGTCTCACGGCGTGCTCACCCTCGCGGGTCTGGGGCTTGTGGTGTGGGGCGTAGTCAAGACGTTTGTTGTCGGTGGGCACACCGCCGGGGTCGTCGCCGTGTTGACCTGCCTTGTGCTTCTGCCCGCTTTGGCTTATCTGACGGTATCGATCTGGCCCCGCACGCCGATCGGTCGGAAAATAGCACCACCCAATCCGGTCGCCTCGGCGTCGGATTCCAGCGTTCCGGCGGTTGAGCTGGCCGCGCTGGTTGGTCGTCGCGGCAAAACGCGCTCGTCGCTTCGGCCGGTGGGCGTATGCGAGTTTGACGGTCGACGCGTGTCGTGCGTTTCCGAGTTGGGTTTGCTCGAAGCGGGCGTTGACGTGATGGCTACGCGCGTCGTGGGCAGTAATCTGAGCGTACGCCCGGTTCAGACATAAGAAACAGCCAAGTGCTTGCAGGCGGCAACCCCGTACTTTGCTGGAGCGCGTGGATACCGGAACTCATCATGAACGGTGAGCCAAGACACCCGGCTCGCATCGAAAGGACGAACTGATGTTCAACGTATATCCCCTCATGGCGCAGACGGCATCGAATGTCTGGTGGATCGGCGGCGTGATACTCGCGGTTATCGCCCTCGTTCTCTTGTTCGTCGTTGGTCAGTTTTTCAGCTTGTGGCTCCAAGCTTTCATGAGCAACGCAAGCGTCAGCATCTGGGATCTGATCGGCATGCGGCTGCGCAAAGTCGACCCGAGGATCATCGTGCTCGGCAAGATTCAGCTTGTCAAAGCAGGGATCCACGACATCACTACCAACGACCTCGAGAGCCATTACCTGGCCGGCGGTCGTGTGCCCAACGTCTCGCGGGCGATCATCGCGGCCAACCGCGCGGTGCTTGATCTTGATTACAAAAAGGCGTGTGCGATCGATCTGGCGGGGCGCGACATCATTGACGCGGTAAACACCAGTGTAAATCCCAAAGTCATCGACGTCCCCCATCCGTCACACAGCAAGGGTACCATAGACGCGGTCGCTATGGACGGCATCCAGCTAAAAGCCAGAGCGCGTGTCACCGTGCGAACCAACATACGCCAGCTCATCGGCGGTGCCGGCGAAGAAACAATCATCGCCCGCGTGGGCGAAGGGATCGTCAGCGCCATCGGTTCGGGAGAAACCTACAAACAGGTTCTGGAAAACCCGGATCGAATCAGCAAGGCAGTATTGTCGAAGGGGCTGGACTCCGGAACCGCGTTCGAGATCCTTTCCATCGACATAGCCGACATAGACGTGGGCAGCAACATCGGCGCGAAGCTCCAGGCGGATCAGGCTGAGGCCGACAAACGCCGATTCCAGGCGGAGGCTGAAAAGCGACGCGCCATGGCCATCGCACTGGCGGCTGAGAACAAAGCGAAGATCGAGGAAAACCGAGCGCTTGTCACCCTGGCGGAGGCTGAGGTGCCGAAGGCGATGGCTGAGGCGTTCCGAAATGGAAACCTGGGTATCATGGATTATTATCGCATGAAGAACATCCAGGCCGACACGAGCATGCGCGACTCCATTGCACACCCGGACACTCCGGATGAAAAACACTAAAGCATCGCCAACCTGGCGACCATCTGATACGCCGGATCCGAACCGAGCGTCAAGACCGGTGCCCTTCATTCGGTGGAACCGGGCGTGCGGGTTGATCGACCTGCTTGTGAAACGCAGAACCGGGCTGCGTGGTCCCGGTGGATAGGTACAAAACAATGATGGCGGTTTCATTCAATTCAGATTGGATCGAAACGATCGTGGTTGTGGCGATTGTGGCCATGTCCGCGCTTGGCTCCGTCGCCAAGTTCTTCATTCGTAAGTTCAGCCCGCAAGACAAACCGGACGGCACGCCGCGGGGCGTGCCGGGTCGGCCCATGACACAGCGTGGCACGCCCGATCCGCAACGACCTGTGGCGCGCCCTTTGCCCCCCCCCTTGAGTCGTCCGGTAGTACCCGGTCACACGGTTATGGAACGCCCTGCGCCGACGCGTCGCGAGCCCATTCCTGTACCCGAACCGCTGCGTGATATCCTCGCCGAGGTCGTGCCGGAACTCGTACCGCCGCGTCGTCAAGCGCGACCCGGTTCGAGCAGTTCGCCTGAGCCTCCGACTGTGGAGCATCGAGAGGCTCACAAAGTATCGTCGCGCCGACGGGTCGCATCGTCGCGTTCGCCCGCAAGACGGACGGGGCGCTCTCGAAGCGCAGGCTCAACGAAACATGACAGACCGTCTTCGCAACCGCAGCGAGCAACCACAACCGAGCAGCGAATCGGCCACCTGGAGTCTAACCTGGATTCGGTGGCACGCGCGAGTACCGGTGATTCCGCCTCCATCGACTACCTATCAGCGATCAAGCATCCCAGCCGACACGCGCTACGCACGGCGATCCTCATGAACGAGATTCTAGGGACCCCGGTCTCACTACGCGACCCGGATCATTCGCTTCATTAGAAGCCTGTCTGAGTAACGAGAAGCGCCTTTACGAAAGCGTATTGTCTTGCCCCAAGACTTCGTATTTGATGGCGAAAGTACCCTAACCTGCTGACAGGGTAATGAAGGCGGTGCTCCTCCGGCAGCCTCCTAGTACCCCGACACAGCTCAATTGATGAGTGTCGCGGGGTGGCATGGGCGAACTTGTTTGCCCGTGACTGTCCCCGTCAGCAACACGGGCAAGCTGCTGCTTGCCCATGCCATCCATCGAATCACGTGTGTCAGAGTACTAGCTTTCTCCCCCGGTATCCTGCCACACGGATTTGAAGAACAAGCGTTCTTCTTCGGCCTGGTGGCGGCGCAGCATCGCAAAAAGTTCCTTCACACGCAGGGTGAACACGTCTCGATCCTCGATGGTGGCGTCAGCTACGAATTCCGACGTGCGGATCAGGCGATCAAGATCACCCAGAATCCGGGGTCGTTCGCTGATGAGACGTTTGTAGGTTTCCGCAAGCTCCGGCGGCGCGTCCGAGGAAGCATCCGCCGTCCCCCTGCGGAAGCCCTCCGTATGATGAACGCGCAGTTGCAAATGGAGCCTGCGGAGATCATCAGTGAGCGCTTCAAAATCAGCGCGGTCCGCGGTATGCTCGGTCGAAGCGGCTAGCCGCAATTCGATAGCGAGAAGAATCGTCTCGATAGAGGGGGGATTGCAGGCATCTTGCGGGTTCGGTGCCGATTCGGTTGGCGTCATTGCCATGGTTTTTTCTCCTTAACGTTACTGCACTGCGATGTGGACCGGCCCAGCGGTTCGATCTTTCGGATTGATCGCCCGTGAGATAAGATAGATTATACCACGCCGGCGCCGGTTACAAGCCCGCGAGGTGTAGAATTGTATGTGCCAGGCAGGATATCATGCGATCGCACAACACGTTTCCTGCAAGAATCGCTGATAGAAGGCGTGCAGGGTTGTGTTCTTATCGATTATCACTGAGGCAAGGAACGACTAATGCGAGTGCACAACAGCCTCATGCTGCGATGTTAACGAGCACTAAACAGTGGGTTGAACGACAGACGAACGAAAGGGGCGAACCCCTGATCGCTCAAAAAGGATGATCCATGTCTAACACGGTCCAGTGGTATTATCACCGCAAGGGGTGAACGTCCTGCACAAAAGCGCAGGGGTTCCTTGCGGATCATGGCGTTGCGGTTAAGGAAACACTCGACGCGAAAGCCAAGCTCGGCGCCGCGGACGCGCTGTCGCTCGCGCGGTCCGCGTCGCGTGTGCTCATTGCAAAAGGCAAGAAGCTCGTGTCGTTCCACATGCGAAAGGACGCACCCGACGATGACACGCTGCTGGCACACATGCTGGGACCAACAGGCAACCTGCGCGCCCCGACCCTTCGCGCCGGTACGACGCTGATCGTGGGATACAATGAAGAGGCTTATCGGCATGTTTTGTAACGCGGCCCGCCGTCTGGTGGCGCGATGTAGGCGGCAGCGCTTGGGTCGTTCGTACCTCAATCGAATCGCACTTCTAACCGGATGCGCGGTCCATGCGGCTGTGGCGGGACCCCCCGAGCATCCCGTCGCGCCGATACGGCACACCCCGTACAATTACCGATATGCCAATGCTGAGCGGAGGTTCAACAAGGCCCTTCTCTATAAGCCTGGACCGACCGACGGACTGCTTTCGATCGAATTGGCGCCGCTAATCGTTATGGAAGTGGCGCCCAACAAGACCAAGGCTCCGCCCGCCCATTCATTCGGGGCCGTCGTTCTCGAATCATCCGGTACGTTCGATGTCGATCTGTCCAAGCCGACAGTTTATTTCGACGAGCGCAGCCTTGAGATACACGGCAAGACGTACACGGAGCGGGTTTTCGCGATCTACGCCCGCCCGGGCGATCACGGCGTGAACAGTGGACGATTGATCACCGTTCACTTTGTGCTGGGCGCGGATGGGTTTCCCCTGGCGGGGTTGGTATGGAATCAATGGTTTAAGGAGCGGCGCCGCCCTTGCGGTTATGCGGTATTCGTCTCGGAAGAGCTCGAACAGCGGGCGCGGCAGCGGTTTGGTGCGCCGCAACCGGGCTGCCGTTATTCGATTGAGCGGGGGCCGCGCCGCGCCTGTTCACCGACGGTCCCCGGCGTCTTTGGCGCAGGTCCGATACCCATGGGGCTGTACGTGTATATTGACCGATCGGCAATCCCGACGACCCTCCTGTGCCGTTGCAGTCCCGCCCAAATGAACGAAGTGCTCGATACCCGCGATTACCGGCTCGAACCGATCGAGCGTGTGTTGGCACTACGTGCAGCCTCGAACGACAGCCGTCGCAACCAGTGCCCCATACCACCGGGCGCCGAGCAAACCGCCCGTTTGATCGAGCAGGCGCTTCGGTGGCCAGTCGAACCGGCAACCGACACAACGCGTCATGAAGATCGCTGAACTATACTTCAGCATACAAGGCGAGGGAAAGCTCGTCGGCATGCCCAGCGTGTTCGTCCGCACGAGCGCGTGCAACCTGCGCTGCACCTGGTGCGATACACCCTATGCTTCGTGGTCGCCCGAAGGGGAATCGTTCGACGTTGATACGATATTGAGACGTGTGGCGACCCACCCCACGCGATACGTCGTCATCACGGGCGGTGAGCCGATGATCGCATCCGGTATCGAGGAACTCACCCGTCTGCTCGCACGGCAAGGCTACCATATCACCATAGAAACCGCCGGCACTGTTTGGAAGGATGTCGCGTGCGACCTCGCGAGCATCAGCCCCAAGCTCGCCAACTCGACGCCGTGGCAGCGCGACCCTGAATGGGCAGAACGACACGAAACCGCGCGTATCAACCTCGAGGTGATCGGGCGGCTCATGACACTGCCCGACTACCAACTTAAGTTTGTCGTGGATACCCCGGAGGATATCGATGAGATCGACAGGCTGTTGGCCGAGCTTGGACGCCGTCACCAAGCATCCAACACCGGCGCTCTGAAACCCTCGTCGTACAGCGTGTCACGATCGGAACAGGGGGATCCCCCGGATGGGACCACCTCGTGTACGATTGATCCGGCGCATGTGCTCTTAATGCCACAAGGTGTCACCAGGGAGGAACTTGAGGCCAGAAAACCGTGGCTCGTCGATCTTTGCAAGGAGCGGGGCTTTCGCTATTGCCCGCGACTGCATATTGAACTGTATGGTGACACGCGTGGCAAATGATCGTCGCCGTACGCGGTTCCCGAGGCACAAGGAGTTCACGCGTGGTCTTGGTAACGCGTACCGAGGCTATGTCACCGAGCTCAAAGAAGACTGGCTCCGTACGGTGGCCGTCGGCGGTGAAGCCAAGAACGTAACCGACCGCTCCCGCCTCGTAGCCCATCTATGAAGCAGCTTTTGTCAAGCCGCCGGTGCAAGAAAAGTGAAGGAGAAGTCTCCGCACATTCCCTCTCGCCATCGGCTTCGGTCGATCTGCCCCATCTGAGCCGTCGCCCCGCGATTCGGGGTTGTGCTCTCTCCCCCACATTCTCTTGAGCCCGAGGTGGAGGGAGATCCCCCCCTTGGATAGGTGCTCCCTCCGGAATAGCAAGCGGTGGCCGACGGAACGCGATACGCTCAACCATCTATTCGGGATCGTTCGGTTGTGCGAACGTCGCCATGAAGAAAACCTACGAAGGACGCCACCATTCAAGTTCACGCCGGCTGATGATGGGATCGCCAATAGGCCTAGCCCGGATTATTCATGACCTTCGCCTATTGATCGACCTCCTTGTGAGCTAAA
>CAZWWW010000084.1:0-9072 GCA_964637715.1 uncultured Phycisphaeraceae bacterium
GCGAGACTATTGCAGCATGTCTGTTCGATCAGTTGACTTGGGTGGGCACCGCCCACAGTGTGACTCGTTGGGCGCGCGTGGTTGGCGGTCCCCACCCTCCCTAACGCTTGCGTGGCCGTGCGGAGCGCTGGGGCCCGGTCGCACCTACCAACGCACGGTTCGTCCGTTCGGCTGAACTTCGATCATGAGGTCGGCTCACGGCCCCCGACTAATACCGATACTGCTCACTTTTGTATGGACCGTCTGGGTCCACGCCTAAGTACGCCGCCTGCTCGGGGGTCAGCTTCGTCAGCTTGGCGTTTACCTGGTCGAGGTGTAAGCGGGCGACTTTCTCGTCGAGGTGTTTCGGCAGGACATGCACGCCGAACCGGCCATCCGTCTTTTGATACTTCTCGCGATTGGTGTACAGCTCGACCTGGGCCATGACCTGGTTTGTGAAGCTGTTGCTCATTACGAAACTGGGGTGCCCCGTCGCACAGCCGAGGTTCACTAGGCGACCCTCCGCCAGTACGAGAATGCAGTGCCCGTCGGTGAATGTCCACTTGTCGACTTGGGGTTTGATGTTTTCTTTCTTGACTCCCGGGGTGTTCTTCAACCCGGCCATGTCGATCTCGTTGTCGAAGTGACCGATGTTGCAGACGATCGCCTGGTTTTTCATCCGGGCCATGTCCGCCGCCATGATGACGTTCTTGTTGCCGGTTGTGGTGACGAACACGTCGGCCTGGTCGACCATGTCTTCGAGTGTAACGACGGAGTACCCTTCCATTGCCGCTTGCAGGGCGCAGATGGGGTCGACCTCGGTAACCGCCACGCGGCAACCCTGACCGCGAAGACTCTGGGCACATCCCTTGCCGACGTCGCCGTAGCCACAGACCAACGCCTGCTTACCCGCGAGCATGACGTCCGTCGCGCGCATGATGCCGTCGACCAGCGAATGACGACAACCGTAGAGGTTGTCGAACTTGCTCTTGGTGACGCTGTCGTTCACGTTGATCGCGGGGAAGAGAAGGGTTCCGTTCTTGGCCCGCTCATACAATCGAAGCACGCCGGTCGTTGTTTCCTCGCTGACGCCGACCATCTCCCGGGCGACGTGGTGCCAGCGCTGCGGATCGCGCTCGATCCCGTCGCGTATGACCTTGAGAATGATGGCCATCTCCTCGTTCTCCGCACTGCCCGGGTCGGGTCGCGTTCCGTCTTTGGCAAAGCGTTCCTCGGCTTCATAACCCAAGTGAATGAGCAGGGTCGCATCACCACCGTCGTCGACGATCATGTGCGGCCCGCCGTCGGGAAAGCTCAGCGCGCGCTCCGTACACCACCAGTACTCCTCTAACGATTCACCCTTCCAGGCGAACACGGGCGTACCTGTTTTTGCGATCGCGGCGGCGGCGTGATCCTGCGTGCTGAAGATGTTGCAGCTACACCAGCGCACGTCCGCCCCGAGGTCTTTGAGCGTTTCGATCAAGACCGCGGTTTGAATCGTCATGTGCAGCGAGCCCATGAGGCGCACGCCGGCAAGCGGCTGTTGGGTCGCGTATTCGCGCCGGACGGACATCAATCCCGGCATCTCGTGTTCAGCAAGGATGATCTCCCTGCGACCGAAGTCAGCCAGGTTGAGGTCGGCAACTTTGAAGTCCTGCGTCGCGGTCATGGTCGTCATCGGTTCCTCCAAACGGTTTTCCAAGCGTTCAATAATCGAATAACTGCGGCGGCAGCCGGTCGCGAATGTAGACGGGCGAGCGCCGGCGCCATCCTGTCGTATGCATTATCGACAGACCGGTATACCCACACCAAACCAAAGCGCCTCGACCAACACCGCTTGGACCTTCTATCTTTCAGGTGCGTGAATCGGTCGACATGTGCGTCCGGATGATGAGTGAAGGATACGTGAGAATGCCCCGTTCGGCAAACGGTTTCGACGCGGATGGGGTCAGGGCGTGCCCGGTTGGCACGACAAACGCCTACCCAAAACCGTAGAATGCCCTAAGCTTACACGCACTGATTCGCGCTGACGTGCGGGTCCCCTGCGGTGGGTGGCTGGTACGACGGGGCGATCCAGCCGGAAAGGACGGCGGTTCAATGAGCGAGTCCGCGGACGCATCTATGCCCAACTCTTGCGAGGAAACGTGGCGGGTCTTTCGTATCATGGCCGAGTTCGTCGAGGGTTTTGAAACGCTCGCCCGCCGCCCGCCTTGTGTGTCGGTGTTCGGATCCGCGCGAACGCCGGAACATGACCGTTATTATAAGATGGCCGAAGCGCTCGGGCGCGAACTGGTCGGTCGGGGATTCGGTGTGATCACGGGCGGCGGTCCGGGGATCATGGAGGCCGCGAACAAGGGCGCGTTTCAGGCCGGTGGTGAGAGCATCGGGCTGAACATTTTCCTACCCAAGGAACAGGAGGCCAACCCCTATCAAACCGTCTCGCTCGACTTCCGGTATTTCTTTTGCCGCAAGGTCATGTTCGTAAAATACGCCGTCGGACTCGTTTGCTTTCCCGGCGGGTTCGGCACACTCGATGAGTTCTTCGAGTCAATGACCCTGATTCAGACGCAAAAGATCGAGCGGTTCCCCGTCGTGCTCCTCGGGCGTGACTATTGGCAAACCCTTCTGGATTGGGCGCGCCGCCACCTGCTCGGCGATGGATACATTTCCGATCTGGATCTTGATCTCTGTACGATTACTGATGATGTGCCCGGCGCGGCGGATCACATCGTCGAGTCCCATGGCGCCCGTGAGAAAGCGGGCGCGATGCGAGGGTTGATGACCGCCGAAGGAACGCATCCGGGCTGCAAACCGCGCATCGCCCCGACGAACCTACTTCCGAACGATGGCCGATGAGCAAGGCGAACCGGCGCGGGCCGCGTCGTCAGCAGACGGTCACGGACGAAAGGCCCTGAGCGATGATGGTCCCGGCGCGGCGGATTGGCTACCTGGACCGACAAACCGACGTTGAAAGACACCGAAATCAAGGGCGTCCACATCACCATCGCCGTCGAAATCGGAGAACGAGCAGGCTGGCGCTTGTACAAAGAAAGGACCGGCCAGGCAATTCACAAAACCGAGAAGGTCAGTCAGGCTCGTTTCCAGGCATGGCGCCGCACAGGGGAAGGGCTGAAGACCCAGCGCCGCGAGCACGGCGTCCACGTCCTCCTGTGTCACCAGACCGTCGGGCACACAAGGTGCCACGTCCACGGCATCAAGCAGCGTTCCGATGGGTAGCACGCCGGAGGAGGCATCGATCGCATTCGTCAAATCGGTGATGGCCACCATCCCGTCGTCGTTCGTGTCGCCCCACCGCCACGTCGTGGCACTCGTTGATCCGGAAACCAACTGCCCGGGCGATGCCTGAGAGCAATCGGCACGCACGCTATAAGTCGTCGACGGTTGAATGGCTTCTCCGTGTACGTGCACCGTTCCCCATTCCGCCGGTGTTTGAAAGAACGGTGCCGCACCAAGCGAGCCGTCCGCCTGCACAAACTGATCCACGCAGGATACGTCACTGTTCCCGCCGTCGCCCTCGACGCGCAGCGCGACGGGGTCTCCGCCGCTTCCGGGTGTAATGGCGAAATAGCGCGACCCGGTACCCTCGGCCATCGGAACCCGGCAATCGAACGTCAACACCTGAACCGGCGGACCAAGCACCCCCGTTACATCGACGCCGGGAATGTCGCTGCCCGCGATGACCGTGCGCGTCGTTCCGATTTGCTCGGCGAATGCCACTTCGGTCGCGCCGAAATCGAGGACGCGAAACCGCAAGGTGGTAATCTGCAGGCCATCGGGTGTCGCCAGCGGGGAAGCGTCAAAACCGAGCTGGCCAAAAACCTGAAAAAAGGCGTCGCCATCGGTGATATCGTTGTTGATACCGTCGAGCTGCGAGTCGTCGGGAAAAAAAGATTGAATCCAGCGGTACGTTCCCGGATCGCACGGATCCTGTGGACACGGATCGACGAAATCGATGAGCTCAAGGCGGGCCGGGTCCCATTGAAACAGAAGACTGAGCCCGCTGAACACCTGATCGAAACCCGTGTCGGAAACCGCGAACGCCCCGATTTCGATTATGTCTTGCGGAGCCGCCGCAATGACCGCCGGACGCCATTCCAGATCGATATTCGCGCGCACCGGCAGTACGCACGACGCCACCGCCATCACGGGCAGCGCGAGCGATAATCCTTTCCGCCTTCCCCCTACCATACGACCCTCTGCCGGTTCCCCCGGTTAAAAACAAAAAACCCGCGGTGACACCCGGACCAATCTGAGCGCAGCCGTACGAGCGCCTCCTGCGATTCGCGCAGCACATCAAACCGACGTCAAACGTACTATCCGCTTCGCCGGTGGGCTTTCGCGTAGCTGACCCTTTGTCACTATACATGATAACCCTTGCCAAGACAAAACCTTAAAGTGACTCCGTGAAAAAAAATCACATCCCTGAAAAGGATCGGGGTATCGATCCAACGCCGACCGAGCGTGTTATCACCCCTATCTGGTTCGGATAGACGAAAGTGGAATCGTTACCGCTATCAATCTGCCCAAAAGGGTCCGTATCGCCCCGTTGAACAATGGACGGTGCAGCGGCGCTGAAACCTCTGTTTTCCCTGGCAAGACGCCGGGGCTACGGGGCTGCCTCGACGCTTTCACCAATCTGCTGAGCCAGGGTCTGTCGAGCCCGGCCGGCATGGGGCATAATCGCCGTATGAGCGCCAACCCTGCCAAACGGATCGCCGAGTTGCGTGAGCAGCTCCGCGCCCACGACTACCACTATTACATCGAAGCCCGCCCTGTCATTTCGGACGAAGCCTACGATCGACTCTTTGCGGAGCTCAAGGCGCTGGAGCGGGCTCATCCGGAGTTGATAACACCTGACTCGCCCACGCAGCGCGTCGGCGGCGAACCCATTAGTGGATTCGAGCACGTCCGGCATGCCGTGCCCATGCTGTCGATCGACAACACCTATAACGAGAAGGAGCTCAGGGAGTTCGACAAGCGCGTCGCCAAGGCGCTCGGCGACGAACCGTATGAGTACCTCGTCGACCCGAAAATAGACGGGGTGGCGGTGTCGCTGACGTATGAAAAAGGACGGCTCGTTACCGCCGCGACGCGGGGCAACGGGGCAATCGGCGACGATGTCACCAACAACGTTCGCACGATCCGATCCATCCCACTGAAACTGCGGGGATCGGATGCGGCGGACCTACTCGACGTGCGCGGCGAAATCTATTGGCCCATCAAGGAGTTCAACGCTTATAACAAAAAACGCATAGCCGCGGGCGACGAGCCGTTCGCCAACCCGCGTAACGCGACGGCGGGTACGCTCAAGCAACTTGACCCGGCCAAGGTGGCGGGTCGCGGTCTGCGCTTTATTGCGCACGGCGTGGGTCGATGTGAGCCGCTGTCCGCGGACACGGCCAGTGTGCTCTATGACAAGTTCGCGTCATGGGGCATTCCGGTTAGCACGCACCGGAAGATCTATGCGTCCGTCGACGCGCTGATCAACGATCTTCCGCAATGGAAGACGCAGCGCGCCACCTTACCCTATCAAATCGACGGGCTGGTTCTCAAGATCAACGCCTTCGCCCAGCGCGAGACGCTTGGTGCCACCAGCCGATTCCCGCGCTGGTGCATCGCGTACAAGTTTGAGGCTGAGCGGGCGACGTCGCGCCTGCTGGAGGTGCAGTGGCAGGTGGGAAAAACAGGGGCCGTTACGCCGGTAGCCCAGATAGAACCGGTATTGATTTCGGGCACGACCGTATCAAACGTCAACCTGCATAATCCGGTGCAAATCGAACGACACGATCTTCATGAGCACGACGTTGTCGTGATTGAAAAAGCGGGAGAGATTATCCCCCAAATCGTCGGCGTGGAACAACGGGATCGTTGTGCGACACGAATCCAGCCTCCCCGCACGTGCCCGAGCTGTGGAGCGGCGCTGAGTTTCGATGAGCCTGATCCGGGCAAGAGGGCGTATCGTTGCGAAAACAAGTCTTGCGACAAAGCATTCATTACCTATCAGGCGAAAACCCCGAAGGAGTTATGCAACCGCTGCGGTACACCCGTGGTCATGGTGAACGCGCTGCCCACACTGCGATGCACCAACGTGGCCTGTCCTGCGCAGCTCAAGCAGCGCCTCGTCCATTTCGCGTCTCGCGACGCTATGGACATTGACTCCCTCGGAGAATCAACCATCGACGTCTTGCTGGACAACCAACTGATAAGCGGCGTGGCCGACCTGTTCGATTACGAACAATGGCGACCAAAACTTCTGGAACTGAAGGGGTTCAAAGAAAAGAGCGTCGACGCCCTGATCGGCGGTATAGAGGCTGCAAAACGCCGACCGCTTTCTCGACTGCTGGTTGCGCTATCTATTCCGCATGTCGGCGTACGCAACGCCGAGCTTCTTGCGCGTCGGTTCCCCAACATGTCCGCGCTGATGGATGCGCGCCCGGCGGAAATCGCAGCCGCGCTGACCCGGAAGTCCGTCACCTCTGACGATGAAACGATCGATGAGCAACAAAAGATGCCGCGCGCGATCCATGAGTTCCTCCACCCCGCGGATACGGAGGGCACGGAGGACACGGAGGACAGGAAGCACATGCGTCGACTTATTGAGCGATTAAAGGATCATGGGGTCAACATGACAGAGGCGGAGTCCGTTGCGACCCATAAGGGGCCCTTCGTCGGCAAGACTGTTGTCGTGACCGGTTCGATCGAGGGGCTCACACGTCGAGAGGTTCAGGATGTTATCAAACGATTGGGCGGGACGCCGAGCAGCAGTGTCAGCAAACGGACCGACTTGGTTGTATTTGGTGAATCGCCCGGTTCCAAGTTGGACAAAGCCCGCGAGCTCGGCGTCGAAACGATGAACGCAGCAGCGTTTCGGTCGTTGATCAAAGGGGAGGAAGGTTGACCTATAGCATTTCCCGTTTTTGTGCTCCGAGCCGCGGGCTTTAAGCCCGCGCGATCTGCTCGGTCTCGAGGCCTGTTCGAATGCCCAAGAACCGGCACATGAAAACGATAAATGCTCTAGCACGGACGAAGCCGGTGAACCCGCACCATTGGCGTTGTCTGAAATGGTACATTGCCGAATAGAGTCGTTTTACATGGTGAAACAGTGATCCAATCGCTCCACAAAAATAGAGCTGGCTTCAATCGGTCAAACCACTAGCCGCACCTTGAAGCTGGCCACCGTATCGCACTGGGTACGAAAAAGTTTGACCACATGGTTGCCAGCCACCGTCGGCGGCGTACACTCCGGGTTTTGGTCGTCGCGACACTTCCAGGGTGAGCGGTGCCGGGTCGACACCGGGCGCAACATCATGAAAACATTAGGGCACTGCCCCAGTTCGATCGGTTTGGAAAAACACGGCGTGGTCGATGCCGGCGACGTCTATTGGAATCTTGCGCCGGCTGAGTTGTGCGAGCACGCGCTGCGCGCGGGGGAAGGTACGCTTGCTTCATGCGGTGCCCTGTGCTGCACGACGGGAACGCACACGGGTCGATCGCCGAACGACAAGTTCATCGTCAAGGACGATGAGACAGTCCGCCATGTGGATTTCGGTTCTGTGAATCGGGGCCTGAGCACCGCGCAGTTCGACGGGCTGCACCGGCGGGTGATCGACCATTTCAAGACGCGACGATTGTACGTCCGCGACCTGTTCGCCGGAGCTGATCCCGCCTCGAGTGTGCCGATTCGTGTCGTGAGTGAATACGCGTGGCACAGCCTGTTCGCCAATGCCCTGTTTGTCCGATCCGCGTGGGGAAGTACCGCTGATCACGATCCGCGTTTTACGATCTTATGCGCCCCGAGTTGCAAAGCGGATCCGTCGACGGACGGCGTGTCCTCCGAAACGTTCATCGCGCTGGATCTGAGCCGGGGACTCGTCGTGATCGGGGGTACACAATACGCGGGTGAGATCAAAAAGAGCATCTTCTCGATCATGAACTACATCCTGCCGCTGTCCGGCGTGCTCACCATGCACTGCTCCGCGAATATCGGCAGCGACCGCGACGTGGCCTTGTTTTTCGGATTGAGCGGGACGGGCAAGACGACTTTATCCGCCGATCCCGATCGCCGCCTGATCGGTGACGATGAACACGCCTGGAACGACAACGGCGTCTACAACATCGAGGGCGGATGTTATGCGAAGTGCATACGCCTCTCGGAACAAACCGAACCGCAGATTTACAAGGCCATCCGGTTCGGGTCCGTGCTGGAGAACGTCGTGATCGATCCCGTCACGCGCGAACCGGATTTCGATTCCGACCAATTCACTGAAAACACGCGGGCGGCGTATCCGATCCACTTCATCGACAACGCTGTGCAGCCAAGTGTCGGAGGTCACCCCAAGAACATCGTGTTGTTGACGTGCGATGCGTTCGGGGTGCTACCGCCGATCTCCCGGTTGACAGCCGAGCAGGCGATGTATCATTTCCTCTCAGGATACACCGCCAAAGTCGCGGGTACCGAGCGCGGTATCAGCGAACCACAGGCTACCTTCAGTGCCTGCTTCGCTGCCCCGTTCCTCCCATTGCCGCCCCAGACCTACGCGAAGATGCTTGGCGAGCGCATCGCCAAGCACAACGTCGCCTGCTGGTTGGTCAACACGGGCTGGAGCGGCGGAGCCTATGGTCAGGGCCGGCGGCTTAAACTCTCCTATACCCGCTCAATGGTTCGCGCGGCGCTGGCCGGGTCGCTGAACGAGGACGTTGCCTATGAGGCACACCCCGTGTTCGGTGTTTCCGTTCCGCAATCCTGCCCGGACGTACCCACCGAGGTGCTCAATCCGAAAAGCACCTGGAGCGACGGCGCGGCCTATGATGCAAAAGCCCGAGCGCTCGCGGGTCTGTTCGTGGAAAACTTCCAGAACTTCCCGCACGTTTCACCCGCCATCGCCGCCGCCGGACCGCAATCGACATAGAGCGTTTCCCGTTCATGCGTGCCGAGCCGCGGGCTTTAAGCCCGCGCGATCCGCCCGGTCTCGAGGCCTATTCGAATGACCAAGGACCGGCATGTGAAAACGATATAGGCTCTAGAGCATTCTTAATCCAGGTGTAGCGTGTATCCGCAATGTTTGTAGCAGT
>CAZWWW010000085.1:0-9000 GCA_964637715.1 uncultured Phycisphaeraceae bacterium
CCCGACGAACTCAAGGCGGAACGGGACGAATTCGGACGACGATTCAAGTATAGGCAGATGAACAGAGTCAGTCAATCAAAAACGCTAACCGGCAGCCAGACCTACTACATAGCCGTAGGTCCATCCTTGACCCGTCGCGGGTGTCGAATTAGAACGACCGCACTATGTTTGACGCTTTAAGCAATCGACTATCCGGCATCTTCCGCGGGCTTCGCGGGCGGGGGAAGATTACCGAGGGAGACGTGGCCGAGGCTATGCGCGAAATTCGCACCGCGTTGCTCGAAGCCGACGTGAATCTCGAAGTCGCCCGCGCGTTTTGCGACGAGGTGCAGAAGAAAGCCATCGGCGCGGAGGTCATCAAGACGCTCAAGCCGGCGGAGGTGATCGTCAAGATCGTACACGACGAACTCGTTCGCCTGATGGGACCCGTTGAAACGAAGATTCCGTTCATTCAACCGGGACCGACGGTGCTCATGCTGGCCGGTCTTCAAGGGTCGGGCAAGACCACGACGTGCGGCAAAATGGCCAAGATGCTGCTCGACAAGGCCAAGCGACCGTTGCTTGTCGCGGCGGATCTAAAGCGTCCGGCGGCGATCGA
Organism: uncultured Phycisphaeraceae bacterium; assembly: GCA_964637715.1. Lineage (GTDB taxonomy): Bacteria > Planctomycetota > Phycisphaerae > UBA1845 > UBA1845 > CAZWWW01. The sequence continues at coordinate 599 of CAZWWW010000085.1, forward strand.
CCAACTTGAAGTCCTCGGCGAGCAGGTGGGCGTACCCGTTTACACCGAGCGCGATCAAAAGAATCCGGTCAAGGTGTGTCGTCACGGTATCGCCCATGCACGTAAGACCGATCGTGACGTGGTGATCCTCGACACGGCGGGACGGTTGGCGATCGACGAGGAGTTGATGACCGAGGTCGCGCAGGTCGCGCAAACAACGAATCCGCAGCAGATCTACCTCGTGCTGGATGCGATGACCGGGCAGGACGCGGTTCACACGGCCAAGACCTTCAACGAGCGGCTCGAGCTTGACGGCGTCATCCTCACCAAGTTTGACAGCGATACGCGCGGCGGGGCGGCGCTGTCCGTTAAGCACGTTACCGGTAAACCGATCAAGTTCATCGGCGTCGGTGAAAAGCTCGACGCGCTCGAGGCGTTCCATCCCGACCGCATCGCCGGGCGCATCCTCGGCATGGGTGACATCCTGTCGCTTGTCGAAAAGGCGCAGCAGCAATTCGACGCGGAAGAAGCGGCGCGACTTGAGTCGCGGATGAAATCGGGCAAGTTCGGGCTGGACGACTTCCTTCTTCAACTCCGCAAAATGAAGCAGATGGGCTCGATGCGCGACCTGCTCAAAAAAATCCCGGGGATGGGGGATATGATGGGGGATATGGACGTCGACGACGGCGAGCTGTTGCGCATGGAGGCGGTTATTCAATCCATGACGCCGCGGGAACGCTCCAACCCGAAGATTATCGACGCATCGCGGCGGCGGCGCATCGCCCGCGGTTCCGGCGCGGATCCGTCCGACGTAAGTCAGCTCGTCAAGAGCTTCGAGCCCATGCGCAACATGATGAAGGCCATGAGTGGTCAGCAATCGCTGATGCAACGGTTACGCATGACGACGCAATTCTCCCAGATGGCCGCAGCGGGTCACATGCCGAAGATGAAGGGCTCGACCTCGGCAAAACGGCGGGTGCTCTCCAGAAAAGACAAACGCAAGCGCCGCCGAAAGTAATCATCTAGAGCAAGCTCTATCTTTGTGTTGCGGTTGTCATGTTCATCTGGCATCACCAACCGCTTTATGCGATCGCCACGAGAGAGCAAACGCGCCCGTAAACAGCAAGAGCACGGCCGCCGGTTCGGGAATGGGGGCGCTGATTAGCGGCTCGATTTGCGCACCGAGTCCGATCGAACTGAATCCATCGTCTCTGGAGGAGTTCACGAAATACCCGGGTTCATGGTTGACTCCGATGTAGAACCCCGCAACATTTGGGAGCGCGAACTTAAGCGTACCAAGGAGAAACGGCGTCTCCAGCGGTTCAAGAAGGAAGCCTCCAACAAAGAGATCCTCTTCGAAGACGCCAAGCTGAATGGGCGCGCCCAGGAATGGTGCTGCGCTTTCGACGAACTCCTGCGTGTACTCGAAGCCGAGAAACTGCAGAGCAGGCGCCCAAAAACCGGAACCGGATTCGGAGCCGAACAAAATGTTCAGGCTATCAAACGACCCCGCGTCCGCCACGACAGTCACTTCGACCTCGTATTCCGATTGAAAACCGCTTCCGACCCCGATGTACGGCGGGTCGAAGAGCACCTTGCCCGCGTGGGCTGATGGGACGAGCGGCTCCATGAGCACGACGAGAAGAACGATCCGACGCATGACGCTTCCTCCGTGGTTGGGCGCGGGCGTGTTGCCTCGCCAACCTCTGACGCGGAACCCGCGGATCCCATAACCCATCGTAGGCAGCGGATTATGCCGGGGCAACGAACAACTTGAGGCCGACCGGTTCGATGTGCAGGATGCGTCAGGGTCGCGTGCGGTCGACGTCGCGGAATCGCGACGGCGAAAAGCCGGCGACTCAGATAGTCGGAAATCACGCCAAAACGGGGTACTAGCGCCGCCAACGGAGCAGCGTATCAAACAGGCGTTTCACACGCGGCGTCAGCCGGGTGCGGTTGTAGGCGTCACCGGCTTTTCGGATGATCTCCGCCTGCGTGGGATAAGGGTGGATCGTCCGGGCGAGTGTCCCGAGCCCCGCGCCTGAAACCATCGCCAGCGTAATCTCGGATATCATCTCGCCGGCATGGCGCGCCACGAGCGTCGCACCGAGTATCTTGTCCGACCCTTTCTTTACATGCACCTTCAGGAACCCTTCGTCTTCACCGTCGAGCACGGCCCGGTCGACGTCGGACATCTCGACGGTGAACGTTTCCACGTCGATGCCTTTATCGCGGGCCTGTTGTTCGTACAAACCGACGTGGGCGATCTCAGGGTCGGTGTAGGTACACCACGGAATCGTCAGTGCACTCGCCTTACTCCGACCAAAGAAGAGTGCGTTTTGGATGACGATCCGGGCCATGAAGTCGGCGGCGTGCGTGAACTTGAAGGGCGAGCAGATGTCGCCCGCTGCGAAAATGCGCGGGTTCGCCGTCCGCAATCGGCCGTCAACTTTGACACCCAACCTCTTGTCGAACTCGACCCCGGCGACCTCCAGTTCGAGCCCTTCTACATTCGGCGCGCGCCCCACGGATACGAGTACGGCATCGACGACCAGCGCCCCGCCCGTTTCCCCTTCCATCGTGATAACGATGTCACCGTCCTTCCGGTGCACACCGGTTATCTTCGCGCAGCAGTTGATGCGCACCCCATCACGAATCAACGCCTGCTCGATGCGCTCGGCGGCGTCACGGTCCTCACGCCCCAGCACCTGCCGCATGGCTTCGAGCAACGTCACCTCGGATCCAAACCGTGCAAACGACTGAGCCATCTCGCACCCGATGGGTCCCGCGCCGATAACCGCCAGCCGGCGCGGCAATTCCGTCAGCGAGAAGATGGTTTCGTTGGTCAGGTATCCGGCTTCGCTCAGACCGGGAATCGGCAACGGCACGGCTCTTGCTCCTGTGGCTATACAAGCTCTGGAGAAGTGCAGTGTCGCGTCCCCTACCGCGATCGTATCCCGCCCGGTAAAACGGCCGTCGCCGATGTAGACGTCGATACCCAGCTCGCTGAAGCGCTTCGCCGAGTCGTTGGGACTTATCCCGGCACGCAGTTTACGCATACGCTCCATCACCGAGGCGAAGTTCACCGCCGCCCCATCCGGTACGGATACGCCAAAGGCACCCGCGTCGCGTACGTCGGCGAACGCCCGCGCGCAACGAATCAGCGCCTTGGACGGTACACACCCTACGTTAAGGCAATCGCCGCCCATGAGCGCCCGTTCGATCAGCGCCACCTTCGCACCAAGACCGGCCGCCCCCGCTGCGGTCACCAGACCGGCGGTGCCCCCGCCGATGACAACCATGTTGTAGCGGCCGGTGGGTTGCGGGTTGGTCCAATCCGCCGGGTGGACGTTGGCCATCAACGCCCGGTTGTGTTCGTCGAGCGGGTGGGCTTGCGGAAAATCCTCGACGATCGACTGGTCACCGATATCGGGGGCGTCCTTCGACTCAGTTCTCACCGACGGCGCATCCGATCGCGGAGATTCAACGGTTGTTTTTTCTGTCATTGAGCGTCCAATCGTAGTCGAGCCATTTGATGTTCGGTGTCTCACCGCTGTCGAGGGCGCTCTGTAGCGATGCCGAATAGCGTGCCGCGAACGCCAGCACGGAACCCGCGACCTGTTTGAAGTCCGACCCGTACCAGTCGTACAGTTTCGTCAGGTACACGTCCTTGTCGCCCGGGTGATAAACAAACCAGCGATCGTGTGTATGCGCGTAGCGCATCTGGTCTTCCAATTGGTTCTCGATCCGCTCCGCCTGATAGGCTTCGTTGCGCAGCTTGGGACAGCCAATCGCGGCGCAGACCAGGGCGAAGTGGACGCGCGGTTCCGCAAACTTCGGTCTGATTTGCTCATGCTCAATCTGATTCAAACTGAGCGTCATGGTCCCTATCCGCCACCGTGTGTCGTCCCACCGTTTCGCTGCGGGGATGTCCTTGATTGAGCGGACCGGATAGTGGTCGAGAATCAACCGGAGCGTGAAGGCATTGTAGGCGTTCAAGAGCAAGGCCAGCTTTTCGTTGCGACTAAGATCGGCAAACAGTGCGTGTTCCAGCGAGGCGATGTACGCATCGAGAGACGCGCTCTGAGAGCGCAGCCCTTCGTAGTCAACCCAGCCGTCGTTGTCGACATGAGCGCGGAGCAGCGCATCGAAGGGGGCGTGGTCGAACGTCGCCCCGCCGGATTGTCCCTGATAAGCTTCATGCAGCGTGACCGGCGGCGGTCCGAACAGATTACGCAGCGCATCCCGGCGCTGATGGGCAGCGGCGGCTACACCGAGCATGACCAACGCGACAAGCGGGAGCAGGATCGCCCGGCGCAACCTACCGGTTTCGACCCGCGCTGCAGGTTCATCCGAGTCCGCCGCCTCATCCGCCCTCGCGTTCGCCTCTTCAATGTTCGTCTGCTGACGGAGTGCCTTTCGCGCAAGCCGCGTGACGTAGACCGTAACCGCGACCGTGGCGAAAAGTCCTACACCGAGCAGCGCCCATTGGCCGGGCGTCTTGCCCCGCTCGGTGCCCGCCGCCGAACGCAAACCCTCCGTGCCGACGTGCCCCAGGTAGACATACATGAACGTACCAGGCAGCATGAACAGCCAGCTCGCCAACACATAGGGCCAAAACCGGATCGCGGTAAGCCCGAAAAGGTAGTTGCCCAGGCTGAACGGAACCGCCGGAGACAATCTGAGCATGGCGATGATTTTCCATCCGCCCTCACCGATAGCCCGGTCGATGGCTTGAAACTTGGGGAATCGCTGGGCCTGTCGCGCGACTTTGTCACGCGCGAGATACCGGGCGATCAAAAACGCCAGTGCGGCCGCGGTCGTGGATGCCAGCGAAACCGTCACCGTGCCCCAGCCCAGACCGAAGACCGCCCCCGCAGTGAGCGTCAACGCCGATCCGGGAAAGAACGCCAGCGCCGCAAGGACATAGACGACCCCGAGAACAATCGGTCCCCAAAAACCCAGCCCGTCGGCCTTGAGCTTCACCAGGTCAATCGCCCGATCCACCGGTAGTGACCGAATCAGCACGACCACCGAAACGATAATCAGTACGACGGAGAGTCCCTTGACGAGATTACCCCGACTCTTGTTGCGCGCTGTGTGGGACATCATGTCTCCTGTTGTCGGTGAAGGATCACTCGACGCATGAGCCGTCGTTGCCTTGGCCACTGTCATGGGTTGCTCACTCCGTCTTTTCGGTTGGATTCAAGAGCCGTGGCTTTCGCCGGCTACAGCAATGTCCGATATTGTGTATCGCCGTATCGAGTCGATTCGGGTCGAGAGGTCACGCATCGCCTGTTCATACCTGGTTTGTCGTTGTGGCAAGGATGAACCTTACAAAGTGTCTCGATGGATGGAGAACAGCCACATGATCGGCACCTGACCGGAAACCGCCCCCACGCCCGACAGAGACCGAGCGGCGCAGGCGTCCGATAGATCAACGCCGTGCGCCGACATTCTACGACGCAAGGGGAGGCCCTGACACCTTGTTACACGATCGTCCAACAATTCGTACCGCCTCAGCTCGATGTGCCGGACGACTCTTCGCCGCAGCCGTTGCGCCGCGCCACACGCAGGCTGCCATCACAACGTGAGGTGGTCCGGGGTCCGCACGACCAGCAAGCGCAGCTCCGTCATGTCTTCCATCGCAAAGCGAACACCTTCCCGTCCTATTCCGCTGTCCTTCACGCCGCCGTAGGGCATATTGTCCACGCGCCAGGAGGGAACATCTCCAATGACCACACCGCCGACCTCCAATTCGTCCCACGCTTTTTGAATCTTGTACACGTCGCGCGTAAAGATGCCCGCCTGCAGACCGAATACGCTGTCGTTCACTTCGTGCAGAGCGTCCTCAAACGATGAAAAGCGGCTCAGCACCGCCACCGGTCCGAACGCCTCATGCGTGCACAGCGTGTGATCGGCGGGAACGTCTTCCATCAGCGTCGCATCAAGCATGGCTCCGCGTCGCCGCCCGCCGCAGAGGAGTTTCCCGCCGGCATCGCCAGCGGACGTAATCCAATCCTCAAGCCGGGCCGCTTCCTTCTCGGAAATCATGGGGCCTATGAACGTCGCTTCGTCTTTGGGATCGCCGGCGACCAACTTCCCCGTCGCCTCGATAAGTCGATCGCGCAGCCCGTTATAAATGCTGTCGTGGATCATGATGCGCTGCACGCCAATACAACTCTGACCCGACTGGTAAAACGCACCGATTACAAGTCGTTCGGTCGCGTCGTCCAAATCGGCGTCGGCATCCACCACACAAGCGGCGTTACCCCCCAACTCGAGTACGACCTTTTTCTTGCCCGCCCGCGCCTTCATCGCCCACCCAACCGTCGGCGAACCGGTAAAACTCAACAGCTTCAAGCGGTCGTCGGTGGTGAACGGATCGGCTTTATCTCTGTGGCAGGGGAGAATCGAAAACGCCCCTTTGGGCAGGTCCGTCTCAGCCAAGACCTCCCCGATCATCAACGCACCGATCGGCGTGCGGCTGGCCGGTTTCAAAACGAACGGACAACCGACGGCGATCGCCGGCGCGATCTTGTGCGCCGCTAAATTGAGCGGAAAATTGAACGGAGCGATGAACGAACAGGGTCCGATGGGCACCCGTTTGAACATACCCCGATAGCCGCGCGCTCTTGGCGAAATCTCAAGGTTCATGATTTCGCCGCCGATGCGAACGGACTCTTCCGCCGCGATGCGGAACGTGTCGATCAGGCGCGACACCTCGCCCCGGCTATCCTTGATCGGCTTGCCCGCTTCGATGCACAGAGCCGTCGCCAATGCTTCAAACCGCTCGGTGAAGCGCCTGACGCAGTGGTTCAACACCTCCTGGCGTTTATAGGGACGCAGGTCGCGCATCGGCCTGGTAGCTCGTACCGCCGCGTCGATAGCATGATCTATCGTGCGTGAATCAGCCACGGCCACCTGCGCAGCCGGTTCGCCGGTATACTTGTCGACAACAGTGAGTTCGGCGTTGGGCGAAACCGGCTCATTGGCTAGGTAGAACGGGTAAGAAGCGTTCAACACGAGTTGCTCCTTTACAAAAGTCGGCTCTTTTCGGGAATCTCGTGATTCAAAACGCGATCGCTTTCCGAGTAGTCCACAGGCACGTCGATGACGTGCACACCGGTCCGCGTGTGGCACGCTTCAAGGCACGAGAGAAGTTGATCAGCCTTTTCAATGCGGTACCCACAGGCTCCGTAGCTCTCAGCATACTTCACAAAATCCGGATTGCCGAAATCAAGCCCGAAATCCTCAAAGCCCATGTGCGATTGCTTCCACTTGATCATTCCGTAGGCGTCGTCGCGCAGGATCAATACAACCAGGTTCATCTTGAGCCTCACGGCCGTTTCCAACTCCTGCGAATTCATCATAAAACCACCGTCCCCGCAAATCGCCATGACGCGTTTCTCCGGGTACACCAAGCGCGCCGCGATCGCCGACGGTAATCCGGCACCCATCGAAGCAAGCGCGTTATCCAGTAGCACCGTGTTCGTCTGATAAGCGCGGTAGTTGCGTGCAAACCAGATTTTGTAGAGGCCGTTGTCCAGCGCAATGATGCCTTCCGGGGGCATCACGCGGCGTACGTCGGCCACCAATCGCTGCGGCAGAATCGGAAACCGAGGGTCATCGATACGCTCGGAAAGCTGCTCTTCCAAGCACCGCCGTACTCTGTCGAAAAACGAAAAGTCCCAGGTTGGTTGGGGATCAACGTGCTCGGCAAGCTGCCATATGCTGTTGCCTATGTCGCCCACGACTTCGACTTGCGGAAAGTATACCGGGTCGACTTCAGCCGAGGTGAAGTTGATGTGAATCACGTTCAGTCGGTCCCCAGTCATGAAAAAGGGTGGTTTTTCCACGACATCGTGGCCCACGTTGATGATCAAGTCGGCATGGCCGACCGCGCGGTGCAGGAAATCGCCCCTGGAAAGCGCCGCGTTACCCAAATACAACGGATCGCGTTCGTCCACCACGCCCTTGCCCATCTGCGTCGAAAAGAAGGGAATACCGGTGCGATCGATGAACAGGCGGAGCATGCGGCACGTCGTCTTGCGGTTGGCGGCTGAACCGATCAGCAGCAACGGATGCCGCGCGCGTTCGATCATCTCCGTCGCCATCCGTATCGATTTCGCCTCGGCGATCGGCCGCCGCACACGACTGGCTTCAAGAATAGGTGCGTCGGTCTGTTCGCGGGCAACGTCCTCCGGTAATTCGAGATGCACGGCACCGGGGCGTTCTTCACCGGCTCGGCGAAACGCCTCGCGCACGCGCGATCCAATGTTGTCGCCGCTAACGATCTGGTGCGTGAACTTGGTCAACGGACGCATCATGTCGACAATGTTAACGATTTGGAAATGCCCCTGTTTGTTGGACTTGATCGGCTTCTGCCCGGTGATCATTACCATGGGCATCGCGCCCAATTG
>CAZWWW010000086.1:0-8992 GCA_964637715.1 uncultured Phycisphaeraceae bacterium
GTTTCACGCGGTGTGATCTCCCGTTAGGCCACCCCGGCCACACCCGAAGCTCACCAGGGTGTCGCCGGGTCTGACGCGCGCGCGGTTTTTCACGGCGTGATACGGCGTCGAAATGGCGTCCGCGATAATCGACGCCTCGTTCAGCGGGATGGACTCCGGCAGCTCCAACACATCCTTGGCTGGAACCGCCACAAACTCGGCGTACGCGCCGTTGATGTGGTTGCCCAGCATCGTCATGGCGCTGCAAATGTTCTCACGACCCATGCGGCAGAACGCGCACCGCCCGCAGGTCAGCACCGCCGGAATCAGCACGCGTTGCCCGACGGCGAGGTTTGTCACCGCCCCGCCGACTTCTTCGACAACGCCTGACGCTTCATGGCCCAGTATGATCGGGGGCGGTTTGAACGTCGGCACGCCATGTTCGATGTAGTGCAAATCGGTGTGACAGACGCCGCACGCAGCCACCTTCACGAGGATCTCTTGCTCGCCGATCTTCGGGACCGGAACCTCTTCGATCTTTAACCCGACGTCGCCGCCGTGAAATACCGCCGCTTTCATCGTCGTTCATCCTTTCCCGGGCGTCATGCGTGACACCAGTTCGGGCTTCGCTTTTCCATAAAGGCCTGAATACCTTCTCGCGCGTCGTCGAGCTTCATCAGTTCATCCAGATAGAGCGCCTCCGCCCGATCCAGATGGGCAAGCATCTGTTCACGCGACACCAGGCAGGTCGCGCGTTTGGACAGACGAACGACCGGACGGGAGAGCTTGCGGATAGCTCCCAGGAACCCCTCAACGCGATCGTCGAAGTCTTCAGTGGGAAACACCTGGTTGACCAGTCCGATTCGATGGGCCTCCGCCGCATCGATCGTGCCGCCCAGAACGTTTAGTTCGATAGCTTTCTTGATACCCACCTGCCCGGGCAGCACGCACGCCGCCACCGGCGGAAACACGCCGACGTGAACCTCCGGCTGTCCGAACTTCGCCCGGTCAGATGCCAATACGATGTCACAAAAACACGCCAGCTCGCATCCGCCGCCCAGCGCCGCGCCCTGAACGGCAGCGATCGTCAGGGCATCGGTCGCGGCCAGTTTTCTGAATATCCCATGGAACAGGTGAATCATGTCCGCAACCTTTTCAGGTGTGTGATCACCGACGTCGACACCCGCGCAAAACGCCTTCCCTGTCGCGCGGAGGACAATGGCGGACAGGTTCGATCCGCCAAGCGTTGCTTCCAGGAGCGTATTAAACTCCGCCATCATCGGATTGTTCAGCACGTTGAGCGGCTCCCGCTGCATCGTGATCGTCGCCACGCCGTCATCCACGCTCGCCTCGAAGTACTCGTATTGTTTCATAACAAGCCGTCCTCAGATCGCCCTCTGATATTGTGTATCTCCGAGTCGCGTCGTTTGACCGGATGAAACAGTGATTCAGCCGCTACACAACAATAGGGCTTGCTCTAGTGCCGTTTCCAAGAACGTTATTCGAGTTCCGGGTGCCATGGGCAAGCAGCAGCTTGCCCGTGCTGATCTTGGAACATCCACGGGCAAACAAGTTTGCCCATGCCACCCGCGCCCGAATAGGTCGTACTACTTTTTCGGAAACGGCACTAGATGTACTGTCCGCCGTCCACGCGCAGCACGTCACCCGTAATAAACCGAGCACGATCACTGCACAGGAACGCCACGGCCTCGGCCACGTCCTCCACCTGCCCGGGACGATTCAAAAGGATTTCACCCACCGCCTGCTTGAGCGCGTCCGCCGACAGGGACCGCAGGATGTCGGTCTCAATCAATCCCGGGGCGACCGCGTTAACCGTGATGTTGAACTTCGCCAGCTCTTTGGCGAGCGTCTTGGTCAGACCGAGAACCCCCGCCTTGGAGGCCGCGTAGTTCGCCTGCCCGAACTTGCCGCGCATCCCGTTGATGCTCGAAACATTGATAATAGCGCCCCACCCGGCTTGCCGCATATACGGTATGGCGGCACGGCAGGCGTTAAACGTCCCGGTCAGATTGACATCGATCACCTCGTGCCACTGCTCGTCACTCATCTTCCAACTGACCTGATCGCGCACGATGCCGGCGTTGTTGACAAGCACATCGATCCCGCCCCAACGTCCCACGACCGATTCCATCGCGTCGCCCACGGCACCGGCATCTCGCACGTCGCCGACGATCGTCAGGCATCGGCGACCGAGGGATTCGATCGACGCCACAAACTCATCCGCATCCTCAGCCCGTGCGCTGTCAAACACACACACGTCGCATCCGTCGCGCGCCAGAGTCGCCGCAACGCCCCGGCCGATGCCGCGCGCCGCACCGGTCACCAAAGCTCGTCGAACTTCCGGAATGGGTGTCTTGCTGACCATAACGCTATGCCGTAACCGGCGCGGCAAGCGCCGCCCCGCACTTTCCGCAAAACGCGAAGGCGCGAGGTATCCCGCTCGCACCGCATGCCGCACAGGTGGTGGCATAGGGGCCCCACAAGAACTCGCTCGAGCCTTCCGGGTCGGCCGCCCGCTCACGCAGCCCGACATAATCCGCCTTGCGCTTTTCGACGAACGCCGTCATGCCCTCATGCGGTTCGAGGCTTGTATAATGGATCGCCAGCCAATCCCGCGCATGACCGACCGTTCCGTGCCATGCGGCGTCCTTCCAAAAATTGACCTGCGCTTTGGTATACCGCGTACACTCCGGGAATTTGTGGACGATCTGGTCGCAAAGCTCACCGACAACATCGTCAACACAAGAGAGATCGATCGAAAACCCGTCAACTCCCTTCTGGGCCTTCTTCACCTGTTCCGGCGTTGCCCGCGATTCGAACGGCTGCTCCCAGGGATCCGTGTTCCAATCGGCCAGGTAAGTTCGCCCGCCTGTGAATCTCGTTACAAACGCGCCCCCCGGTCCCTTGACCGTTGGCGCTACGACGTTGACAAGTCCCATCGCCAGCGACGTGAACGCACCGTATCGCTGATTGAGGAATAGAATGCCCCGGGCCTTGCGATCACCGACATGAAGAGGAAGCCACTGCGTCGAACCGCCGCACGCCACCGAACCGACGTTCGTACCGACCTGCGCGATGAACGCATGCTCGCCCATCACGGACAGATCACAGGCCAGTTGACTTTCGTTACCCCCGCCAACCGCCATCCCGTTCAGGCGCGCAATCACCGGCTTGGAACAATTAGTGATCGACTCGATGTACGCCTTGAAACACGACATGTACTTCCAGTAGTCGCGCGGTTTTTGTGTATACGACTGCTGGTATTCCTTGACATCGCCTCCGGTACAAAAGGCACGGTCGCCCGTCCCGGTAAACACGACCACCGCTATCCGGTCGTCCCACGAGGCGTCTTGAAAAGCACTCGCCAACTCGATAAGCGCCGGTGTGCTGTAGGCGTTGTAGTTGTGGGGGCGGTCGATCGCGATGTGGGCGACCCACCCTTTCTTCTCGTAACGAACCTCCTGGAGATCCAGCGACGCGGCCGATCTCGGCGGGAACATGGCCATGGGGGGCCTCCTTACGACATAGAGACACAGTATTCCGAACGAACGTTCGATCGGCCAACACCAGAAAAACAAAGCGATCGGTCGGACCGCCTCACCTCCGGACTTCGCCAGTCAATAAGATTATCGTCGATATTTCTGTTCTGTCAACGATATTATTGGTTTTTTTCCTTGACACGTCAACCGAAACGGGCGAAACTATATAGGCTAAGTGTTCAACCTTATTCTGATTAGTATAAAGAACAATATGCAGAAACAAGAACACTTGTTCGACCCCAAGCCGACAACTGCGGCGCTCGACAACCGGGGGAGTTACGAAGAGCGGATGAATCACATTCTCTCGGCGGCCACCGGTGCCATCGCACGCTTGGGATACGAAAAGGCGTCGATGCGCGAGGTCGCCAAGGCCTCCGGCGTGAGCCTCGCGGGGCTGTACCACTATTTCGAGAGCAAGGAACGGATCCTCTTTCTCATCCAGTTTCGAGCCTTCGGCTCCCTGCTCAACAACCTTCGCGAAAAGATCAGCGGCGTGGACGATCCCGAGACGCAGCTTCGGATCATGATCCGAGAGCACCTCGCCTACTTCGCGGCCAACATGGGGGCCCTTAAGGTCTGCTCGCACGAATTGGATTCGCTCACCGGCGATGCCTACGCCGACACGAGAGATATCCGCCATGAGTATTACGGTGTAACCCGCGGGATTATAGAGCGTTTACTAGATACCCGTGGTCACAACGGAACCGCTGAGCGATACGCGATAGACCGGCACGTCACGACCATGGCGCTGTTCGGCACGTTGAACTGGCTCTATCGCTGGTACGATCCCCAGCGCGGTCCGGCCGTCAGTACGGTCGCCAACCAGATCGCGGATCAGTTTCTCTATGGCGTTTTCGGGCGCACCGGGGCGAACGGAAATCAGAAGTGAGCGTAGTGCAGCGTCACAGCTTATTCTTAGGGTTCGTTGTAGGTGGCATGGGCGAACTTGTTTGCCCGTGAGTGCCTCCCAGCGACACGGGCAAGCTGCTGCTTGCCCATGCCACCCCAAAAACAAGGTGTGACAAAGCAGTAGCGCGAGTTGTCTTGTTTTGAAAAGCGTGTGACACGGGCATAAAGCCACTGCTTTCACGCGCAACAGCCCGGTGCACACCGGTTGTTTTGGCTTTTTTCAGCAAACGGTCCGGCCTGTGCCATGTGCTGAGTGCCGCGTGGTGAGTGCTGAGTGGAGCCCGAAAGTCTGAGCAACGCCAGGATGCTCGTCGATGTTTTGATTCAACGATTGAGCCCACCATGAGGGGGAATCGATAATGTACTTACCGTCCACCACACTTCATCAGACGACGACCCTCGCGAAAGCGTCTGAGTTGCTCCAACGTTTCGGCACCGGCGCCAGGCTGCTCGCCGGGGGAACCGATCTTCTTGTCGATCTAAAGGCCAAGCGGGTTACGGTCGAGCATATCATTTCGATCAATCGAATCGACGACCTCAAGGGTATCACGGTACGCGACAATTCTCTGCACATCGGCGCGCTCACCACCATCACCGATTTGGACGAAGCGCCACCCGTGCGGGAAGACTATCCTGCGATTCGTGATGCGACGCAAAGCATGGCCGTTCGGCAGGTGCGTAACCTGGCAACCGTTGGCGGCAACGTCGCCAGCGCCGTGCCCTGCGCCGATCTACCCCCCATTTTCATAGCGATGAACGCACAACTCGCTTTGTGGTCACCCCGGGGTGAACGATTGCTGCCGTTGGAACAGTTCTTCCTGGGTCCGCGTCGCACCGCACGACGCGATACTGAGATCATTTCAGCCGTCGAGATTCCCGGCGCACCGCCGGGATTCGGAGCGGCTTATGCCCGCTTCGGACTGCGCGAGGGCAATGCAATCGCCGTAGCTTCCGTCGCGGCGAGTTTGACGCTCGCGAACGACGGAACGATCAAGCATGCCCGGATGGTGCTCGGGGCGGTCTCACCCACACCGAAACTTGCGACAAAAGCCGCGGAATCCCTATCAGGGTCCTCCCCCACGAAAGAGTTGTTTGAAAACGCGGGCGCCCTCGCCGCCAGCGAAGCTAATCCGATCTCCGATGTTCGCGGATCGGCTGCGTTTCGCCGTGAACTGATCGGCGTTCTTGCCACGCGGGCATTGGCCAAGGCGTTGAAACGATCCGGAAAGGAGAAGCGATGAGCAAGGCAGCCACTTTGTTGGTCAACGGGCAGGCGTACAACGTTCTGGTTGAACCGCACGATACGCTCGTCGACGTGTTGCGCGATAAGCTTCGTCTCACCGGAACCAAAAAAGGATGCAGCGTAGGAGACTGCGGCGTATGCACCGTGCTCATCGACGGCCGCCCGATGAACGCTTGCCTCCTGCTCGCGGCGGACGTCGCCGACCGCAGGATCACAACCATCGAAGGCGTTGCGCGCGACGGGAAGCTGACTCCGCTTCAACGATCATTTGTCAATGAAGGGGCTGTCCAGTGCGGGTTTTGCACGCCCGGTATGGTCCTTTCCGCAACGGCGCTTCTTGATCGCAACACGAAACCGACAGCGGACGAAATCAAAGATGCCCTGGCCGGGAACCTCTGTCGTTGCACCGGGTACTCCGGCATCATGCGCGCCGTATCGCGCTGCGACAACTACCGCGACAACGGCACCTGCGCCAAGAAAAACCACCCGCTGGGCGAAAAACGAAACGACCGATCCGACTATCGACCCAGTTCGCTCGGGGCAACCAGTGTGGGCGTAGCGATGCCGCGGGTGGATGCAGCCGACAAAGTCACCGGGCGAGCGATCTACACCGACGACATCGCACTGCCCAACATGATCTTCGGAAAAATCCTGGGTTCACCGATCGCGCACGGGCGCATCAAGCACGTCGACACGTCGCAAGCGAAAGCCCTACCCGGCGTGCTGGCGGTCATCACCGGCAAGGACGTACCCGACACGCAATACGGCGTGTCGCCCGCCCGGTATGACGAGTATGTGCTGGCCAAGGACAAGGTTCGCCACGTAGGTGATGAAGTCGCGGCGGTTGCGGCGATCGACGAACGTACTGCGGAGGCGGCGCTCGCGCTCATAAAGGTCGACTACGAAGAATTGCCCTGCGTGCTCGATCCGTATCTGGCGGCCCAAGAAGGCGCTCCGCTGATTCATGACCGCTACAAGCGTAACATCAACACGCACGTCGAGCAGCGATTCGGCGACGTCGAGCAAGGCTTTGCCGAATCGTATTATGTGCGGGAAGAAACCTTTACGGGCAACCACATTTACCAGTCGCCGTTGGAGCCGCACGCGGCCATCGCCACCTGGGAACATGACGGCACACTCGTGCTCTATACGTCAACGCAGGTGCCGCACTATGTGCAATACATGATGGCCAACGTGCTGCACCTGCCGCTGGGAAGAATTCGCGTAATCCGCCCCACTGTCGGCGGCGGTTTCGGCGGCAAAGCTGAAACGACCCCACTTGATTTATGCGCTGCGCTGCTCAGCAGAAAACTGGGCCGACCCGTAAAAATGGTTTATTCACGAGAGGAAATGTTTCACCACGGGCGCGGTCGACACAAACAGCACATGAAGTTCAAGATCGGCGTGGATCGTGAGGGCACGATCCGTTCATTCGCGAGCGAAATCTTCCTGGATGGCGGGGCCTATTCTTCGTTCGGCGTAGCCACCGCCTATTACGCCGGGAGCGTCCTACCTACCCTCTATCGTTTTCCGGCCTACAGCTATGACGGCTACCGGATGATGACAAATAAGCCGGCCGCCGGGGCGATGCGCGGTCACGGCGTGCCCCAACCGCGGTTCGCGTTCGAGTGTTTGCTCAACATGGTCGCGGACGATCTGGGCATTGACCCGGTGGAAATCCGCCGGCGCAACGCCATGACACCGAACTCAACGACCGTGAATGAAATGGACGTCGGAAGTTGCGAGTTCCTGCGTACGTTGGAGGCTGTTTCTGAAAAAGCGGAATGGGCCAAGAAGTACAACAAACTACCCAAAGGCAAAGGCATCGGTATCGGATGCGGCGGATTTGTTTCCGGTGCGGGCTATTGCATCTATCGCGGACAGGTACAGCTTTCGCACGAGAAGAGTCGCGAATCGTTCCAGAAAAAGTCGATTTTTCCGCACGCCAACGCCATCGTGAAAATCAGCGAAGACGGCATGGCGGCGGTCCTGATGATCGGTGCCGCTGAAATCGGTCAGGGCAGTGACACGGTGCTCACGCAGATGTGCGCCGAATCGCTGGGCATTCCGGCGTCGCGCTTGCGCATTCGTAGCGAGGACAGCGACATTTCACCACTGGACCTCGGTGCCTACTCGTCGCGTGTCACGCTGATGGCCGGTCATGCGGTATCGCGCGCAGGGGCTGCGGTCGTTGAAAAAATGAAACCCTACGCCGCGCGTTTGCTCGGATGCAGCGAGTCGATGGTCGAGGCGCACAACGGGCGGATGTTCGCACGCGGCGCCGAATCCGAAGGGGTAGCCTGGGAAGAGGCGGCGCGCAAATATTTCAACGATAACGGTCCGCTCGTGGGAACCGGTGCCTACAAGCCGCCCGATGGACTCGGCGGCGACTACAAAGGAGCGACGGTGGGTACCAGCCCGGCCTACTCGTTTGGCAGCGCGGTGTGCGAAGTCTCCGTCGATCTGGAAACGGGCAAAGTCAAGATAGACCGGTTCACGGATTACCACGATTGCGGAACACCGATCAACCCGCTGGCCGTTCATGGGCAGGTCGAGGGCGCCGTCATTATGGGCGCGAGCGAAACGATTCTTGAAGACGTTCAGTTCGACGACAAGGGAAGAATCCTCAACCCGAACCTGCACGGTTATCTCATGATGACGATCAAGGACGCACCGGACGTGTTCAGCGGTCTTGTCGACTCTTACGAACCGCAAGGCCCGTTCGGAGCAAAGGAAATCGGTGAGGGAAGCACCCTGCCGGTACTCGGTGCCGTCGCGCATGCCATCGCCAACGCCACGGGCGTGTGGATCAAGGATTTGCCGATCACACCTGAGAAGATCCTCAAGGCGCTCGCCGCCAAGAAGCGTGTCGAGGAACCTGCATCAGCGTGATCCCACCCGCGCGGGCCTCCGTTGCAGAAGTGTGATACGGGCTTGAGGCCGGCGCCCTCACCGGTTCCAATGCCGGTATCGCACGGGTTGTTCGGACTTGTTCAACAAACTGCCTGGCCCATGACGCCGAAAGAGGTGCTGCAAACTATTCTGACCGAGCACGACGCGGGCAGGCGCGTCGCGCTCTGCGTTGTCGTTGCTACGCGCGGCTCCACGCCGCAGCCGGCGGGCGTCATGGTTTGTGTCGATGGCGCAGCAAACGTTATTGGCACGCTCGGCGGCGGCTGCGTTGAAGCGGACGTGCGGCGGCGCGCCCATGAGCAGCTCAGCGCCGGGTCCGGGCGACTCGTGACGTTCAAGCTCGACGCGGACTTCGCAGTCTTCGCCGTCTTCAGCCCCTACCCGGGCA
>CAZWWW010000087.1:0-8983 GCA_964637715.1 uncultured Phycisphaeraceae bacterium
CAACAGCTCGCCGAGTCCTGACAGGTCAATGCCTTTATCGTTCCGCGGTTTGGTGCGTCTCTACCGGTATCTCCCCCGAATCGATGCGGGTGTCTCACGCAATATCGACCCAACCGGCAACTCCTGTGATCCCTCGGATTCGACACGGTGATCTCGCGCGATATGATCTGACCCCGGCAAAAGGGAAAACGTCCGATCCGACCATTTGAGAGGAGGTTCGCCTTGAAACCGAACGCTGTTAACGATTGTCCGTCGCGCCAGACCTGCAGACCCTGTTCCATCAAGCCACGCGCCTCCCAACTACTCAGAGGTATGGGGTCGTGGCGCCGGATGCCTATAGCCCACCTTTCAAACGGGAGCGCGGGATCGGCGACAGCCCTGGGCGTATGGGGCTTGGCTATCCTTGTTTCCATCGCGACCGTCGGGTGTCATTCGAGGCAAGACCAAAAACGAGCAAGGATGCGCCACATGCTCGGCCAGATTCCGGAGAAATACAAAAACGACGGCGCACCGAAAGTCGGTGACCAGGCCCATTTGTTCAAGCTGCACACGCTCGAAGGCGACCGCGAAGTGGACCTGGCTTCGTTCGCCGGGAACAAGCCGGTCGTGCTGTTCTTTGGAAGCTATACGTGACCGCCCTTTTTGAGCCAGGTTGGCTCGATGGAGCGGATGTATCGCAAGTATCGCCGCATCGCAGAGTTCTACATCGTCTATATCAGTGAAGCCCACGCAGCCGACGACAAGTGGCCCGTTCCCTACGCCAAGGAAATGGGCATCAAGGAACACAAAACGCTCGGTGAACGCTGTTCGGTGGCTGCTAGGCTGGTCAAGGACAAGAAGCTGACGATACCCTGCCTCATAGACGGTATAGATAACAAAATGGCGCAAGCCTACAAAGGCTGGCCCGATCGCGTGTTCCTCATTCGCAAGAATGGCCGCCTGGGGGTGGCCTCACAGCGGGGTCCGTGGGGGTTTGAGCCCGGCGTCACGAATGCGGAGCGGTGGCTGGCGGCATACAAGAAGTCGGGGCGCGAGCCCGAGATACGGGTAGAAACCCCGGAATCTTAAAGACGAGACGCCTCGCTTCCCGCTGGCGAAACAGCCCGTTGAGCAAGAAGTTTGTTGACGAAACAGCTACATCGGTAGCGTGGGTATTGCACACCCTACTCCGCTACGGGGAAACAGGAATGGACCTGAGACCATGGCAGGTCAACCTTTCGCCGTGGGGGGAAGGAACGACCTGCCCACCGGTTCAGGACATGACCAGATCCTCCATGACCTTCAACGGGCTCCAGAAACGCTACCGGGCAACTAGACCCCAGAGCATCAAAAGGCCCTGAAGCTTACCCTAACCGTTTTGCCTGTCCCGTGTCTGGCGGGTATGATCCGCGCGGAACGTCCGTGGTTCGATGGTGCGACGCACGGGCCAGGCCGGTCCCACTCGCTCGCGGGCGCGGTCGGGCGGATCGGTCGATACAACGAGTTTCCCTTTGTGGATGAACGTATGACGCGAACCGGCGGGATCGGCGGAACGCTTGTGGTGTGGTTGTTTGGTGTCGTGGCTGTTTGCGGGCAACAGACCGGCTCGCCCCTGATCGCCGAGGTCACCTTCGAGGGTTTGAACCGTTCGAGCGAAAGCTTTGTCCGGAACATTTCCGGTCTGAAAGAGGGTGCACCGTACCAGGGTGCGGACGTGGACGCGGCGGTCGCCCGCTTGCTGCGTACCGGGCGGTTTCTCACCGTAACCCGCCATATTGCCGAGCGCGCGGACGGGGTTCACGTCACCCTTCGGGTGCATGAACGCCCGTTGGTCACGTCGATCGACTTTCAGGGAAACAGCAAGTACGGCGACAAACGCCTGCGGGAGCATCTGCGCATCGCGGTCGGCGACCCGGTCGATCTCTATCTCGTGCGCGAGGGGCGTGAGCGTATCATCGCCCTCTATCGGGACGCCGGATACAGCGACGTCGAGGTGACCATCGACGAAGCAAAGTTGCAGGACTCGGGCGTGCTGGTCTGCGTTATCCGCGAAGGCAAACCGGTACGTATCCGCAAGATTCTGTTCACCGGCAACAACAGCTTCACCGCCCGCCATCTGCGCCGCCAGATCGAAACGAAGACGTGGATCTGGATCTTTCGACCCGGGGCGTACGACCCGGATCGTGCCCTGGCGGACGAGGCACGACTACAAAACTTCTATCGAGATGCGGGGTTCCTTGACGCCACCGTCACGCACAGCGTACAGACCGCATCGAACGGGCGCGACCTGACGGTCACGTTCGCAGTGGAGGAGGGAACGCGCTACCGGATCGAGTCGATCGAATTCACGGGTAACACCGCGTTCACGGATGAAGCGCTGGGGGCGCTCATCAGCTCGAAAACCGGTGCGTTTGTCAAGCGACCGGCCATCGAACGCGACGCCCGCGCCATTCAGGAGCACTACCAGGGAAACGGCTACATCTACACTCGGGTGAATCCCACACGCGTGTTTTCAGATAAACCGGGTCTGGTGCGCGTGTCCTTTGCCATCGCAGAGAGCCCACAGTTTCACATCGGGCGGGTCAGCGTGCGTGGCAATACGCGCACGCGGGACAAAGTCGTGCGCCGCGCGCTCAAACTCTATCCGCCGGACGACGTGTTCGATCTCAACGCCGTCCGGGAGGCTGAGCGGGCGCTGGTGGGTACACACATCTTCAGCGCCGCCAAAGTCATCCCGGTCGGCGATCAACCCGACGTTCGCGATGCGGTGATCGACGTCACCGAAGCGGACAAGGCGGGCGATTTTCTGTTTGGGTTCGGGGTCACCAGCAACAGTGGGCTCGCCGGTTCGATCGTGCTCGATCTGCAGAACTTCGACCTGTTCGATTACCCGCGCAGCCCGAGCGAGCTGTTCAAGTTCCGATCCTTCTACGGAGGCGGACAGCGCCTGCGGATCGAACTTCAGCCCGGTACCGATCTCAGCAGGTTCCGCATCGATTTCACCGAACCCTACCTGAACGACCGACCGGTTCGCTTCGACTTCAGCGCCTTTCTGTTCGAGCGCGGGCGTGACGGCTATGACGAGCGCCGCGGCGGTGCCGACGTCAGTTTCGGCAAGCGTTTCGAACACGGCCGGTTAAAAAACTGGTCGGGAGAGCTCGCCTTCGGCGTACAAAGCGTACGCATTTCGGGTCTTGATTTGTTCGCCGCCCGCGAAATCCGCGACGACGAAGGTTCTCATCTGTTGACCAGCGTCAAGGGCAGCCTCGTACGCGATCGAACCGACAGCCGCTTCCTGCCCACGACGGGGAACAGGGTGCAGGTTTCGTTCGAGCAATTCGTCGGCAGCTTCACGTTTGGCAAACTTCAGGCGAAATACAACCACTACACGACCATTTTGACGGACCCGATGGACAGGAAAACGGTCCTTCAGCTCAAAGCGCAGGGCGGGGTTGTCATCGGGGATGCACCGGTGTTCGAGCGGTACTACGCCGGGGGTACCGGATCGATCCGCGGGTTCGCGTTCCGCGGGGTGGGTGAGCGCTCGGGGCTGGACGACAACAACATCGGCGGCGACTACCTTCTGCTGCTCGGGGCTGAATACAGCTATCCGCTCTACGGTGAAAACCTGCGGGGGCATGTTTTTCTGGATACGGGCACCGCGGGGTCGGGAACGTACCGCGCGGCCGTGGGAACCGGTGTTCGATTCACGCTCGACCTCTTCGGTCCACTGCCGATCGAGTTCAACCTGGCGCTACCGATTTCCACCGGTGAAGACGACGACGAACAGGTCTTCAGTTTCCTGATAGGACGATTGTTTTGAGCATTTCCCGTTTATGCGTACCGAGCCGCGGGCTTCAGCCCGCGCGATCCGCCCGGTCTCGAGGCCTGTTCGGATGCCCAAGAACCGGCATGTGAAAACGATACATGCTCTGGAAGAATGGTCCGCGAGCGCGGACCCTACGGGGCTTCCCGAGGGAGGAGGCACGGGACGGACCGCTACGCGAAAACCAACCGTGCTGTGAAGCAACGTAGAGCTTGCTTTAGACAAGTATAATCTCCTCCTGCAACCCGGACGTTACGACCGGTCCTTTCGTGGGATTGACGTACACGTCGCTCTCCAACCGCACGCCGAACTCGGACAAATAGATCCCCGGTTCGATCGTAAAACCAATGCCCGGTAGCATGTCGCGCGTGTCGTGGGTTTCGAGATTATCAAGATTCATACCCAGCCCGTGCACCAGCGGACCAGCGCTGAGACTGTGACCGGTACGGTGGCGAATGGACGCCTCATACCCTGCGTCTATGATGACCTGCCGAGCCGCGTCGTCGAGTTGCCAGCCGGCCACCCGTTCCTTTTTCTCCCACGCGACAACCGCCCGGCGCAGGCTCGCGTCCCGCGCTCGCTTGACGGCATCGAACACCTCACGATGTTTGGCTGTCGGATCATCGCCCGCGAACGCACACCAGGTAATGTCGCAAAAGATATTCTCGTTGCCCGGCACGCGCGCCCACAAGTCGATGAGAATCCAATCGCCCCGTTTGATCCGCACGGCTGATTGCGCCGACGTTTCAAAATGCGGATCGCCCGCGTGGGCGTTGGCGGCCACAATCGGCGGGTCGGGCGTTTCCAACCCCTCCTCCTTGAATCGAGCCATGATGTGCTGTTGCACTTCGTACTCGGTGACCGGTTTGTCGGCGGCGAGTCGATCGCGAATCATGCCGAAGGCTTCATCCTTGATGCCGCCGACCTTGGTACACGCCACCGTATGGTTCTCAACGGCATGCGGCGACCAACCGGCTACACATACCTGAATGAGATTCCCCGACGAGACCGGCTCGACGCCGCACTGCCTCACCAGTTCAAACGTACCGGCGTCAATAAAAGAAACGGCTGGCAGCGCGCACTCCGGCGAGTACTCCACAGCCACCCGCTCCGCACGACCGAGTCGCTCCTTGAGCCAGTGGTTCATCTCTCGCCAGGAAAGATAAAACTCCGTCGGGATCGATACGCCTGCAAAGCTCGGCTTGTCGATGGCATGTGCGAACAGAACCGGTTCACCTTCGACAGGCACCAGGATGTACGCACGACGCGTGGTCCACCGCTCGTCGCCGATCAACTGCCAGAAAACCGGATTGCTTCCACGAAAATCATAAAGCAGCCAGGCTCCGATTCCCTCGTCTCGCATGTATTGCCGTACGCGCTGAAAGTCCATCACTTCACTCCGGTGGTCGTACCATTCCCGCGAAACTTGGATTCGTTGACGGCGTGTTCCAGAAAAACAGCCAATCAGGGGTTGGTATAAGTTTGCCCAGCCCCCCCGTCAGGTAGCGTGCCGTACCGTCGGGTTTACAGAATAAAACGACTCAGGTCCGCGTCCTGCGTTATCTCCGCCAACCGCTCTTTGACATACGCCGCGTCGATCGTAATCGTTTCGCCGTGGCGGTCGGGCGCGTCAAAGCTGATCTCCTCCATCAGTCGTTCCATAACCGTGGTCAGGCGTCGCGCGCCGATGTTTTCCGTCGTCTGGTTTATTTTGAAGGCCATATCCGCCAGTGCTACAATCGCATCGTCGGTGAAATCGATGTATACTCCCTCGGTGGCCATGAGCGCCCGCTGCTGTTTCGTGAGCGCGTTCTCAGGCTCCGTGAGGATGCGTACGAAGTCATCACGGGTGAGGTCTTCCAGCTCGACCCGGATCGGCAGGCGACCCTGCAACTCCGGCATGAGATCGCTGGGTTTGCAATCGTGGAACGCACCGGCGGCGATAAACAATATGTGGTCGGTACGCAGCGGGCCGTAACGTGTGACGACCGTCGACCCTTCGATGATCGGCAGCAGGTCGCGCTGCACGCCTCGTCTTGACACGTCAGGCCCGTGTGCGGACGCGGGTGCCGCCAGCTTGTCCAGTTCATCGACGAAGATAATGCCGCTATCCTCCGTCCGCCGCAGCGCCATCTCCGTCACCTTCTCACGGTCGATCAATCGATCGCATTGCTCCTCGAAGAGAATCTCCCGGGCTTCACGGATCGAGACGCTTCGCCGTTTTTGTTGCGGCGGGACGAGCCGCTCGAGAAACCCCTGCATATCCGGGTCCATCTGATCCATACCGATGTTGGCCATGATCCCAACCGGGGCCGATTTGGTTGTGATGGTCACCTCGATGGTTCGATCGTCAAGCGAACCGTCGCGCAACTGAGTACGAAACTTCTCCCGGGTACGGTGGCGACGCTGGGCCGCATCGCTGTCGGTGACTCCTTCTGCGATATCGTGATCGGTCGGCGGAAGCAGTGCGTCGAGAATGCGCTCTTCGGTTTGGCGCTCCGCCTCTTGCTTGACGACTTCGGTCTGCTCGTCGCGAACCATGTGCAGAGCCAGCTCGACGAGATCGCGCACGATGCTCTCGACGTCCCGCCCGTGGTAACCGACCTCGGTGTATTTGGTCGCTTCGACCTTGAGAAACGGCGCATTGACGAGCGTAGCCAGGCGACGGGCGATCTCCGTTTTACCCACCCCGGTCGGACCGATCAGCAGCATATTAGCCGGCGACACTTCTGCCCGGAGCTCGCCGGGTAGCTGGCGTCGACGCCAACGGTTCCGCACGGCGATCGCCGCGGCGCGCTTGGCGGCGTTCTGGCCGACGATGTATTTGTCGAGCGCCTTGACCGTTTCTTTGGGTGTTAGCTCTTGCATGTTCGGTATACTTCGTCGTCAACGCGCTGACCGCAAGCATCGATGGACGGTCGCCACCCCATCGGCAATCCGTAGGAATTGGTGGGCAGTGCCCACCCTACCGAAAATCCATACGTATTGGTGGGAAGTGCCCACCCTACCTGCTGCGTCGCGCGTCTATCTAAAATCTCATCGGGGCGGTAGCAATTCGCGCGAATCCCGAATAGGTCATTCAGGTCAGACATTATTCGAGCGTCTCAACGGTTATTTCATGGTTCGTATAAACGCAAATGTCAGCGGCGATATTCAGCGCTTCCTCAACAACCGTACCGGGCGCAAGCTCGGTGTGCTTGAGCAACGCCCGCGCCGCCGAAACCGCATACATGCCCCCTGATCCGATACCCAACACACCGTCGGTCGGTTCAATCACGTCGCCCGATCCACCAATCATCAGCGTCGCATCGCTCGAAACGACAACCAAAAGCGATTCCAATCGACGGAGCGCCCGATCCATCCGCCACTCCTTCGCCAGCTCGATCGCCGCACGGCGCACGTTCTTTTTGTACTGATCGAGCTTGCCCTCAAACCGTTCAAGCAGGGCGAACGCGTCCGCGGCGGACCCGGCGAATCCGCACAACACCGTTCCACCAGCCAGCGCGCGTATCTTCTTCGCGTCGTGCTTGACCGCCGTGGGTCCGAGCGAAACCTGCCCGTCACCTCCGATGGCCACGGATTCACCCCGCCGAACCGTCAGGATCGTCGTCGAACGAATCTTGGGCGTTGTCGTTTGGCGGCTCATGCGAATCTCTCCACGCGTTCGACGGTACAACAAGGGGGAGCAGTTGGCAACGCCGGTCCGGAGATATAAGGTGCGGCGCGGCGTTTGCTCAATACGACACGCCGACGATTCGGAACGACGTCAGGAGGTAGACATACGATGGATGCCCATCCGAACGCTGCGTCAAACCAACATCACAGCCTTGTCCGTTATTGTGTATCGCCGTATCAACTCGATTGGCCGGATGAAGGGGTGACACGACCGCTACACAAAAACAGAGCTTGCACTAATCGCCGACGCAGCCCCATCATAGTGCGGCGGGGTCAAAACTGTTGTCCGATGGATGCGTCACGCATGAATGGGGCGACCCGGTTCGCGCCGCGCCAGGCGAAACAAACCCGCCCGTGTCACGCCGCTAATTCACCGCGAACCCCCGAAGGATCGCCAGGCCAACGATCCTTGACGGCTAAAAAAATGTGTATCGTCTACCTGGCCGCCTTCCTGTCCGCTTGTTCAACGGGATGTCAGCACCCGAAGGTGGGTCCGGCGCAAACGAACGAACAACTGGAGGCCGCGCCCGATCGTTCGTCGGACGTTGCCAATGGGGAAAAGCAAAAGCACCGTAAAACGGACACCGCCCGCGATCATCGCAAGATCGAAGTCCGTGTACTGCCGCGACCCGATCACTGGCTGGTCGTCAAGAAAGCAGTGAATGTCGAAGCCGGAACGTGGGCGAAAGGTGACTTCAACGCCGGGCGCAATAAAATCAGTATCGTCACCAAGAACGTGGCCGAGTTCACGATCGATACCGACCGCATTCCGATTGACTGGAGTCGAGCAGTTATCATCAGCATTGACGGTATCAACGCCGAACTCCGCCACCGCGACTATTCCCCGCTGCTCTTTCACCGCGAGGGATACAGTAGCTGGTTTGTCGTGGAACCGTAATCAGAACCCCGAGCCGCAGGCTTCAGCCTGCGCGATCTTGGGTGCCCCTAAGGGCCATCGCATGAATCGCTATCGCGGTCGCCCTACGCGCTACACACGCTACCCATCATCGTTTGCTTGGCGCCGCAGTTCCTCGATCTTTTCCTGAATCTGTTCCCGTTTTTTTGGTCTGAAGCGGCGCAGGATTTCCCAGGCGATGCGTTGATCGTCCAGCGACAGCGAGGCTTGGTACGCCTCGACGGCTTGGCGCAGCAACGCCGGATCGCCGAGCGCGTCGCCCGCCTGCGCAAGCGTATCCGCCAATCGAACCAACCCGCGTGGATCCTGCGGGTAGAGCACCAGGGCGTCGCGCGCCGCATCAATGGCGTGCGCGTAATCGTCGCGGCGACCGGTCATCCCGGCGCGCGTCAAATAGATGCGCTGAAGCGTGCGTACAAGTCCGCAGTTGACCGGATCGCGCGCGATCGCCCGTTGGATCGAATCCACAGCAAGATCAAGCGCATCCGAGGCAAGTTCGGGGTAGGCATTTGCGATGGCTCCGAGCCAACGACCCTGCTCCGCAAGCGGGGTCGGATCCCACCGATCGGCCGTCGCAGCCTGTTCAA
>CAZWWW010000088.1:0-8930 GCA_964637715.1 uncultured Phycisphaeraceae bacterium
GCTGGCGATCGGCGATCACGAAGCGGTCGTCACGTTCACCAACACGCGTACGGGGCAATCGGTGTCGCGCCGCATCATGCTGACGGTGACCCCGCCGATCGAGATGGAGCCGTCCGACGCGGTCGCGCGCACGTTTTCGTTAGCGCCGTCGGGAACCATCGCTGAATTGGGCACGATCGACGCGACGCTGGCGCGGTGCGCGTCGTGTCGCGCGGGCTGCGCGTTGGAATATGCGGTCTCGCCGCTCGAGGATTGGCTGACCGTTGAACCCGTCGAACACCTGCTCGGCATTGTACCGGCTCCGGGTGAGACGGTTCCGCTGACGATTCGGGTCAATGATAACGCCGTGGGGTTTGCGCCGGGCAAGCACGCGGGTCAGATCGACGTCAGTGTATTCGATGTGCAGGACGATACGTTCGTCGGCAAACTGACTTACGATGTCACCCTCGACGTGCTTGATCCGATCGTTGTCGACGCCGGCGATCCGATGTGGGACCTTGGCTGCGGACTGGATCTAACGAGCCCGCCGACGCGATCCGTGTCATTGACGAACCTTCACGAGACGGCGGAGATCGGCGTGCAGCTTGCCGTGGATGTACCCTGGATTGATGTGGCGTCGAACGTGACGATTCCGCCGGGCGAGACCGCACAGGTCAACCTGGCCCTGAACGATCTTGCTTCGACGGTGTTCGGGACGCAGGAGGTGACACTGAGTGTCACCGATACGCTGACCGCACATGTGCAGTCCATCGATTTGACCGTGAACATAGCCGGGACGTTTTGCGTTACACCGCTGGCCGGGTTTGATGCGCTCGGTGCGCTTGGGCGGGGTGTTACGCCCACGTTCCGGCTGTTTCAGATTGCCTATGCGTCAGATGCGTCGGATTCAATAGACTGGCGAGTCACCAGCGACCAACCATGGCTGACCGTGGGTGGGGGGATCGGCGCGACAGGCACGCTGGCCGACGGTGAACGCGCGACGGTGCACGCTTCGATTGACGAAACGTTGTTGCCCGCCGTGCCGGAGGGGGTTGAGCAAGACACGCTGGTAGCCACGTTGACGTTCGAGAATCTGACCGATTTGACCATGACGACGCGGCGGGTTCGGGTGCTCCGGGTTCGTCCGCCTTTTGACCTTGACGAGAAACGCGTCCCCGGATCGGCCATCGAACCCGGCGGTCCGGCGTATTCGTTCTTCATGGGGCGCACGCATGTAACGAACGTAGAGTTCGCACGGTTCCTCAACGACGCGTTGGACCACCTGAACGACCCGCGCGGTCAGTATTTGTTTTTCGATACGACAACGGGCGACGTGTTTATTAACGATACGGTTACCGGTGGGCGCGGACCCGACCCGGCGGGTCGCTCGGTACTCCTGTTCGCCCCCTCCGTGTCCGGGCGCATCGATTATGCAGACGGCTCGTATACGGTCGTGGCGCAACCGGTCGATTATGCCGATCACCCCGTGGTCGGTGTGAGTTGGTTCGGGGCGGTCAAGTATTGCAATTGGCTGACGATCGTGCAGGGGCTCGGCGCGACCGCGCGATGCTACGGCGAGGGGCCGGCAGATGATCTGAATGCGTGGCACCCGATCGCGATCACAACAACGAACTGGTCCGGGCGCGATCTGACGGATCAAGAGCGGCTCGCATTGGTCACGTCGTGTCGTGGATACCGCCTGCCTATGGACGACGGATACACGAACGCCGACCCGCAAACAGATGGGGTCGACGCGTACAACGAGTGGTACAAAGCCGGCGCGTGGGACGACGCGGCGCAGCGGCATCGCCTCTACGGATTCGGGCGCGATACGCTTACCGCCGCGGATGCGAACTACCGATGCAGCGGCGATCCGTTTGAGGATGCGCTGGATTGCGTTCTGGGCGATACCACGCCGGTCGGCTTTTACGACGGAAGTGTTCAAACAGCCGGGGGGGTATCCTTCGCAACCAATCCGCCTTCCAACGGGTTCGGATTGATGGACATGACGGGTAACGCGTATGAGTGGATGCAAGGTCGCTACGCCCCGTCGGCGGTGATCGATCGGCGGGCGCTGCGCGGCGGCGGTTGGGACGATGCGGTGGGAACCGACGCCCTGCGCATGACCCGCCGTATGCTGTGGGCGACACCCGGTACGACGAACGGGCGGGTGGGCTTTCGCGTGGTACGCGTGCCGCCGATGCCGGAGCTGGACGTTGACGGCAACGGTGTTGTCAATCAGCTAGACGCGGCGTACGTCTACGTCTGTGAGAACGGACCCGACGGAACGTTGCGCGGTGGGTGCAGCCGGGCCGATTGGGATGAAGACGGCGACGTTGATCTTCGAGACGTAGCCGGGTTCCACGCAGCGTTCCAACCGTAGCACCGTGTCCGAGGTTGACCGTATCGCTATTCAATAATGACGGGTGAAACGCTACCGGGTCGTCCCTGGTACCCTTCCCAACGTTAGCCCTACAGCATAGTCCGTTATTGTGTATCGCCGTATCGAGTCGATTCTCCGGATGAAACGGTGATTCGACCGCTACACAAAAAGAGAGCTTGCTCTAGACGAGTTGAGGAACCCCCAGGAGCTCAACGAGCCCCGCCAAACCTTCGGAGCCGGTTCCGGTTCAAGAAGCGATTCTCAGTCTATGTGGCCGAGAGGTCAAGAAGGAAACGTTCGTCGTACGATGAGTGCGCCGCCGGTCAACAGGGCGAGTGTCAGCACGACAAGGCCCCAGGTGGACGCGGTGGGCACGAACGGTGGCAGTCGCCGGTACTCGATGGTTTGGTTGCCGTCGGCGAAGATCAAAGTGGTGGTGACGTTGACCGGCAACTCGCTGTCGAGGACGACTTCGAGCACGTCGGGCGACCCGTTGTCCAGACGCCGCGTGCCGATGACGTTGGGGGCGATTCCGCTCGATACGCTCACGCTGATGTCATCGACGTAGGCGTAGTTGGGTCCGTCGAAGGTAACCAGAATGCTGGTGACCCCGGCGGCTTGCTCATCGAAGACCACACCGGTGGGCGGGTCAGTGCCAACGATCAACTCTCCGGAATCGATGGTGCCGTAGCGAATGAAGTCCCATTCGTTACGCACCGGGACCGGACGGTTCGGGCCGACTGCACAGTCACCTCTTCCTCCGAACTGAACGAAGGCCGCTTGAGCGGTACCGCTATCGAACTTGGTCTTGAAGACCACGCCGTCGGCAGCCAACGTGTAATTGTTGCCGTCGAGGCTTTCGAAGCGGTAGGTGTGGAAGATGTTGGGCTCGAGCCCCAGGACGAAGTTCTTGCCAGCAAAGTCCCATGCGGCATTCTGGAACGGAAACACACTGTCATTGATACCAATGAAATTGACCTTGAATCGACCGTCGCAGGAAATCGACGACTGCGGCAACGGCTGGTTGGATCGGAATTGCCACTCTACCCAGAGCGTGGCGGGGGAGGGCTGCCGCAGGTTTTCCGATGAGATGGTCGTAGTTGACCAGATCACCGATCTCATCCCATTCCAGCAGGAAGTGGCCGTTCTCGACTCGGCGCGAGCAACCCGGTTCGCAAACGTTGGCAATGGTGAACCCTCCAGCCGGATCGTCGGGGAAAACGTCCCCGTCGTAGCTGAAGAGCAAACCATCACCCCGTGCGGCGGTGGTCAAGAGAATCAGCGTCAGGGTCAGGGTCGAAAGGATGCGTCGTGTCATCGGTGTTCCCCTCTGGTAGAATGTCGTTCTGCGAACCCACGTCTCCGAACGCCAACCACGGCTTCCCGGAGACACCCTCGACGCACTCCTCATGCTAACTAATCGAACCGCCAAACCAAAATGAAAAAACCCGTTCGTATGACCCGCTCGGCTCGTAGCCGTGCGGTTGGCGGGGATTGTGTCGGCGCCCGAACTGGCCGAACCGCGTTGAGGCGGGGTACACTGTGCCGCGCATGACCGATCGCTTCTCACACAGCCATCCGCGCCCCACTCCGCCCG
Organism: uncultured Phycisphaeraceae bacterium; assembly: GCA_964637715.1. Classification (GTDB taxonomy): domain Bacteria; phylum Planctomycetota; class Phycisphaerae; order UBA1845; family UBA1845; genus CAZWWW01. The sequence continues at coordinate 3,960 of CAZWWW010000088.1, forward strand.
TCATGGGTAGCGCCCCCTTGTTCCCCGTTGCGTTGGGGGTTGTTGTGGGGGTTGTGATCGATCATCACGCCGCGTCTGCACTGTTTGTTTATCCGGCGATCCTGCTTTCGGCGACGGTGGCAACGCTTGTTCTGCGCTCGCGCCTCTTCATTGCAATCGGAATCGTCATGGCATCAGGCGCCGTCGGAGGTTTGTTGCACGCGTCATCACAGCGTGTGCTACCGCGTAACAGTATCGAACGGTTGACCGACAACGGCGCACAGATTGTGCGTGTTCGAGGCGAGGTGTGTACTGAACCACGGTTGCACAAAAACGACGACAGGGCGTTCGCGCGCTGGGGGTTCCGGGGCGACCGCACGTCGTTCGTGATGGAAGCGGTATCCGTGGAAGGAACGAATGGACCCGTTCCGGTTTCGGGACGCGTTCAGGTTTTCGTGCGGGAGGCGGTGCTCGATCTGGCTGACGGGGAGCGGATCGAGCTAACGGGATGGCTTTATCCGCTGCGTCCGCCGCGCAATCCGGGGGCGTTCGATTGGGCGTCGTATCAAAGGCGCCAAGGCATTGTCGCGAGTATGACCGTCAACCACCGGCGGGCGATTCAGCGGCTGGGGTTTTCAGACAAAGAGGGGATGGGCGGCGTGCTTCGTGCGTTTCGCGCATCCGCGCGGCACTGGTTGATTAGCGACCTCGCCGCGTCGGCGGAGGAGGAGCGCGGTCTGCTCGAAGCCATGGTAATCGGTCAGCGATCGCGGTTGGACCGCCGGCTGAACGATGTGTTCATCAACGCGGGGTGCGTACATTTTCTGGCCGTCAGCGGAATTCATCTGGTGATCGTGATGCTCATCGCGCGCGTTGGCTGTGGGCTCGTATCTACGCTCATGATCCTGTCGGGGGGCGCCGGTTTGCGTCGCGTTACGCAAACCTGGGTGCTGTTGATCGCCGTCGTTTTGTACGTGCTACTTGCCGAACCGAGACCGTCCATCCTGCGTGCCGGGATCATCGCCGTGGTGTATTGCGTTGCGCGCTTGCTCGGGCGCGAAGGTGCACGACTCAACTGGATATCCTTCGCCGTTATCATCCTGGCCTTGATAGACCCCGGTATGGTGTTCGACGTCGGGTATCAGCTCTCCACCGTGGCGGTACTCGGTGTGAGCTTTCTCGCACCGGCGTTGCGCACGTCGATCGAGGCGCTTCGTCACCCGTTCAGTGAAACCTCCCTCAACACGGCAGAACCGCTCACGCTGGGATTACCTGTGCGCGGGCTCGATCTCGGGTGGCGGCGATTTGCGGGCACGATGTGGCGGACGATCTTCGTGGCGCTGGCGGCGTGGTTGGCGACGGTCCCGATCGTGGCGTTCTATTTCGGACAGATACACCCGTGGGCGCCTATGAACTCTCTGCTGATACTCCCGTTGGTTATGGTCGTTATGGCGCTGGGGTTCGCCAAGTTACTGGTCGCGCCGCTGCTACCCGCGATCGGGATGTGGCTGAGCAGCCCACTGGACACGGCTAACAAGTCGCTTATCTGGTGTGTCAATCGGCTGGGGCATCTTCCGTCGGCTAACGTTGAGGTGACCGCCCCGCCGGTGTGGGTCATCCTTTCGTTCTATGCGGTCTTGATCGCGTTCGTTCTCTACGGGCAGCGCGTTCACCCGTTTCGTCTTGCCCGCGTTGTCCATGACCCCAGAGCCACAACCACTGCGCCGCGCCGCGCGAGCGGATGGGTACTCGTTGCGGCTACGATGCTCGTGCTGATAACAGGAGCGGCGTGGCGGCGTCCGCACCGGGCTGCTGATCGTATGGTGGTCACGGTTCTTTCCGTGGGCGCGGGATCGGCTGCGGTGATTGAGTTGCCCGAGGGTCAGACCATCCTCTTTGACGCCGGCAGTCTGACTCAACCGAACGTCGGGCGGCGGGTAATCGTCCCCTTCCTCAAGTCGCGCGGCATTCAGCGGGTCGATCGCATTTACGTCAGCCATGCCAATCTCGACCACTTCAACGGCGTCCCCGGCGTCGTCGAACAGATCGACACGGGATTGGTGATCGTCAACACCTATTTCAAGCGGCAAAGCGGCGCGCGATCAGCCGGTCGCCGTTTGCTCGCTGTCCTGAGGAAGGCCGGGTATGAGGTCGAAATCCTCGATCTTACTGTCACGACATGGCACTACGGCGGGGCAACCTTCGAGCTAATGTGGCCACCCGTAAAGGACATGACCAATCTTCAAGCCAACGACACGTCGACGGTGCTGCGTATTTCCTACGAAGGACACTCGATATTGCTCACCGGCGATATTGAGGACTATCCCCAGGTCAGTTTGATCGACCGCGGCGATCTGCACGCCGACGTGCTTGTTCTGCCTCACCACGGCGGGGTCACCTCAAGCACGGCTGCGTTTCTCGACGCCGTTGACGCAGACGTGTTGATTCGCTCAAGCCACCAGCCCATGACCAAGACGTACAACGGGCTGGCCAACATCATAACCGGGCGTACGCTGTTCAACACCGCCGACAACGGCGCGATTCGAGTAACGATTGATCGAACAGGAGTGCACGTAGCGCCGTTCGTTGCGCCGGGCGAACCACACACCCTGCGTTGATCTCGGAGTGACCGGACGGTGGTGGATGGGTGCCCGTAACCGCCGCGACAAACCCGCTGCGCTCAAACGTTTATTCGCTGATCCGTCACGAACATGTGGCCCGGTTCGTGCGTGATCGCCAGGGGTAGTTTCGCGCGGATGATGGCTTCGATCGGCGTGACACCGCACGCCCAGAAAACGGGGACTTCGCCGGGGAGAATCGTTACCGCGTCGCCATAGTCAGGCCGGTCGATGGCCGCAATACCGATCGCATCCGGGTCGCCGATGTGAATCGGTGGTCCATGGGCGTTGGGAAAAGCGAGGGTGATCTCCACAGCGCGCTGGGCGTTTGCCGGCGTCATGGGCCTCATGGACACCACAAGCGGCCCATGAAACGGACCGGCCGGCGTACAGGCGATGTTGGTCCGATACATCGGCACGTTGCGGTGCTCGTCAATGTGGCGTACGGGCAGGCCAGCGTGCCGTAGCGCGGTCTCAAAGGTAAACGAACATCCCAGCAGGAACGCGACAAAGCGCTTCCGCGCCCCGTCCGACGTTGCGGGCTCGGCGTCAGGCCAGTAGTCACAGATGTTCGTCGGTTGATCGACGCATACGCCCGCGTGAAAGACCCGGTAGCGCGGGGCGTCGGTGCGTACATCAGAACCCGGCGCGCTCTGAGCAGCCTCGACGCTTCCGGGTGTTGTAGTCTCTATGATCGGGCAGGGTCGTGGGTTGGCGCGGCAGAACGCGGCGAAGGCATCGGCGCTGGTCTCTGGTAGGATAAACAGGTTCGCTTGCACGTAGCCTCGCGCCAAACCCGCCGTCGGTCCGGTGAGGCGTTCGTTCCGACAGGCCCGGCGTACATCACGCCCGGACGCACCGTGCAGCGAATCCTCCGTCATACACATCCCCTTGGGTCCTCGGTTCGTCGCCCTCCTACAGCGGTGGGTTTTCGAACCATGCCGTGATGCAAGTCGAAATCATTGTCATTATCCCATGCGGTACCAGTGTCGCACGGGTTGTTCAGGCCTTTGTCACAGGCCGATAAACCGCCCGTCGAGTTCGTTCGATACACCTACCTGTCGCTCTTGCGGTCACCCATCTGAAAACAAACGTCCCAAGTAGGCGCGTCATACATTCTCTTCACGCGAGCGCTTCCAGCGATCGCCCCACGGCGTCCGAATCCGCGCCTGCCAAACAGGCTATCAACACGACGCTGAGCAGATTCTCCGGGAACGACGCCGGCCTATTCTGATCACATGCGCCGGACCATGGCCAGGATCGCACGTACTCGCCACATCTTACGTGTATCTTTCCACACTCAAGCCACGCTCCTTCAGCAACGGACCGCTGCTGCGACACGAACAACGTGCGTCCCCGATGCTTTCGCGCCAGGGAACGAATGCGGGCGTCGTCGAAGGGAACGATCAACGTGTCGGCGCACGGGAGCGCATCATCAGACGGTGTCGTTCCGGCGTCACCCGCATGGTTCATAAACACGCGACTCTTGATACGCTCATATTCCGCCTGCGAGCGATGCCGGTCTTTGTGGGCATCCTTGATGTTCAGGATAACGGCGATGCGCGGGTTGAAACAGGTGACGGTCTCGAGTTGAAAGCTCGACACGGCCAGGGCGATCGGTCCGCGCTGATCGGGTTCGAGAAGAATCGCCGACAGAGGCAGGCCCTTATTGCCTCCAATTGTCATCGGCGTTTTCGCTGTAGGGAACAACGCGGCGATCAACTCGACCGTGCTGCGTTTGCCCACCGTTCCCGTCACGGCGATGATCGGGCGCGCGCACAACTGATAGGCCATCTCCAGCTCACTCATGACCGGGATGCCCACGCGGTGGAGCTCATTGCGAATCGGTGCGTCCGGTCTGACGCCTGGACTGGCCACCACCAGCGAACAGCCGCGCAGAAAGTCGATCGAATGTCCGCCCGTTTCAACGGCATCCAGCGACGTATCAGATTCAGTATCGATAGCGGCGCGTTCCGACACGCGCACCCGATGCCCCCGCCGCGCAAGTAACGCAGCCGCCGCTCGACCCGTCTCGCCGTACCCGAGCACACCCACCCGCAACGGCATGTTGGTTCGCAGAGGCGACGGGGTGATGTGTCGGCGCAGGTTTTCGAGCAAGCGAATCGTCATCGCGAGTGGAACGCCGTCGACCGTGGGTTCCGCCCTCTTCGTGATTCCGTCAACCGCCGTACCGGATTGCACAAGTCGCTCCATAATCCGGACGACCGTGTGCGCCGACGGGAGCAGGTCGCCTCCGCGCAGGACCGACAACGCCGCAACCAGGCCATACGCGCCCCAATTCGATGTGCCCGCCGCGATACACCCGGTGAGGAGATGCTCGATCCCCGAGGCCTGGAAGGCTGCGCCGGGCCCG
>CAZWWW010000089.1:0-8880 GCA_964637715.1 uncultured Phycisphaeraceae bacterium
GGGGGGGGGGGGGGGGGGCCATGCTGTACCCGCCACGTGTCAAACCTTTGGAGGTCGGCTTTACATTGCCCGGTTTCGGAACCTATGATCGGACAGGAGCGGTTCCGCCGACGTACGGCATCACCCTGCGCCGATCAACCCCGCGTGGCAGCGCGGCGTTCGGATCAACGAAGCCGAGGGGTTGAAGGGAGGGCCACGAAGGCCGATAATGCTGTTTGTCGGTTCGGGTTCCGGGAAATGAAGCCTGTTCCCCGGCGACACCGCGACCGAAAACGTGGGGGGATGACCTCGATTGGTTATGTCGTAGCGGCGGTTTCTCCGATGGAACCTCAGCCGGTGCCCGCCCATTGTCCCGTGCGCATGCGCCGGCGGGTCAGCAACCTGCGGGCGTGTGTGCTGACGTTCGACCGTGCTTCCAATAGGGGTCTTTCGTGATGTATGGCAAGAGACTGTGGGTTTCGCTTGGGCTATTCGGTACGTTGGCCGCTTGTGTGATTGCTGACAAGCCGGTGTCACCACGGCGCGACGTGCGGAAACCGAAACAACAGGTACCGGCGCCCGCCTCGTTGTCCGCTGCGACCCGTGTGCTGGCGACAACGACCGTCCCGGGGAACCGTCCGGCCATCGCGCATTCCCTGACCGAACGCGTCTCGGCCAGTTTGTCCGCCATGCAACACGTTGGTCGACAGAACGTGGCGGGGGGTCCGCTCGGTTCGCCGGTCTATCGTAACGACACATTGAACCCCACGCTCTATCGTCCGGGCGCCGGCGTTCGGGTGGCCGACGACCTGCGTCTGGCAAGCGGGCCCACGACGCTTTTGCAATACAGCCTTGTCGTGCTCGGCAACGGTCAAAGCGGTGCGCCGACCTTCAACGTGCATACCGAGCTGTGGGATGGTGACCCTTGTGAGCCGGCCTCAGCTATTATTCCCAACACGGGCCGTGATTTTGCTGACATTGTGAACGACGGTTCGTTGGTGGAGCTCAGTGCTTTTTTTGATACGGGACCCATTGCGATTCCGGGAACGGTATATCTTGCGGTGACGTTCGGTCCGGCACCGGCGGGTGACGATGCCGGGTGGATCGTAGCCGATCGACCGGAGCTCGGGTTCACCAAGAACGAATGGTCGGAACAGCCGCCGGCTGGTGTGTGTGACCAGTTTTTCTTCGGGTGCGCCAGTTCGTACGCCGGTTTTTGGGCGAGCATTTTCGCGGATATTACAACGGCGGAACTCGGTGCGTGTTGCGACGGTGCGTCCTGTTCAGAAGTGCTCTTGGCGGATTGCACCGTGGGGGCATGGCAAGGTCCGTTCACGGGCTGCGCCCCCAATCCTTGCGCGGCCGGTGCCTGTTGTACGGGTGATGTGTTCAACACCTGCGCTGAGACGACGCAGGCCGGTTGCCTGGGCGGGCTGTTCTATCAGGGGGCTACCTGTGACACGTCCCCCTGTGCGCCGATTTATGCGGATTATGCCAATACGTTTGATGTCAACGGGTTTCATCGTGTGGACGCCAACATCCTTCGCGCCGATGACATCAAACGCCTCGGCGACGGTGCGTGCGAACTGGGGGGATACGAAATCCTCGCCATCGGGAACGGAACAGCGGGTCCGTCGACGTTTGAAGCCACGATCGAACTCTGGACCAATCTGGAGGGCGATCCCACGACGGATCTGGACGACACACCGGATGCGCCCATCCCAGGAACGTCGGTCTCGTTTCACATGGTCCCCGCGGACTTTTGCCCGCAACGACTGGTCGCGGGTTCTTTCGCGGGTGACGGAATCATGGTTCCCAAGGAACTGTGGGCGTCGATCAAGACCGATTCCAACTTTGCCGGTCCGATGATCAGTGGGCCGGCGAAGATCGGCGGCAGCGTGGACGGTGTAGCCGAGTTTGGTACGACAACCCCGGACGTTTGGACGCCGGGCTTTTTCTTCGGCGGGTTCGATCCGACCGGTTGCCCCGATGCGGATACCTGCGTACCGGCCGGTAGTTACCGCGTGATCGTATGGTGCGCGGGGACGCGCCCCACCGGGGCGTGTTGTGACGATTTTCGCGGCACCTGCACCGACGACGTGGCCGATGTTGACTGTGCCGGTCGGTGGGCGGCCGGTGAAACCTGCGCTTCCAACTCGTTCAATCCGCCCTGCGCCCACAACGCGTGCTGCGCACCGAATCTGCTGAACCCGAACGTTCTGGCGTGCGTCAATCTTTCGCGGGCCGACTGCGCGGCGCTCGATCCGCCTGGTGCTTTTTCGCCGGGGCAGTTTTGCCAGGGTGTGAGCTGTCCGTCGATCGAGTGCTTCAACTCAACCGGGGATTGTTTTACGGGCCGCCAGACCGGTGGTTGTGAAGACGCGTTCTGCTGCGATAAAGTTTGTGCGATCGACGACTTTTGTTGCTCGAATCGATGGGATGGTTCGTGTGCCGCGACGGCGGTTCAAGAATGTCAGCCACCGGCCAATGATGAGTTTCAAAACGCGGAAGTGTTCAGCGGGCAAGGTGACATTCCGTTCGACAACGGCTCGGCGACCAACTCCGGGCCGTCCAACGCAGCCTGTGCGTCGTTTGGTGATCTCGACGGTATCAACAACGACCTCTGGTATTGTTGGACGGCCCCTTGCACGGATCTGATCGCGGTACAAACGTGTAATCTTACGACCGTGGACACGGTTGTTGCCGTGTATTCGGGGTGTGTGGGTCCGCCGTCGGATGCGAACCTTGTGGCGTGCAACGACGACACCTGCGGGTTCCAGTCACGCGCCACGTTCGTCGCCAATGCGGGCAACGATTATTTGATTCGTGTCGGCTCCTTCTCGGCAGCGGGGACCGGCGGGGATCAGTTCCCGTTGGTACCCTTCGGTCCGGGTTCGGTGTCGGTGACGTGTAGCGGGGCGAGCCACCCGGCGTGCCCGGGTCTTGGCAATTGCTGTGATACAGCGGGCACGGGTTCCGTCGCGTGCGATGATACGCTGTGCTGCAACCTGGTGTGCGCTTGCGATCCCTTCTGCTGCGATAATGAGTGGGATGAGTTCTGCGCGACGACGGGCTTTGAGGGCAACGGCTGCGGGGCGCAGGTGCTCTGTACCGATACCTGCGTACCCTCCTGCCCGGTGGGCACAGTCAATTGGGTTGACCCGCCGGACGGCGTCGTGGATGCGCGGATAAGTACTGATCTCGTTAGCGGAAAACCACTCGGGATTGATCTTCTTCGCCTGCAAGCGCCGCCCGGGGCTGACGCGGCGTGCTTCACACTGTGTGAAACGGCTAACGTGGGAACGGCGAACTCGATCGTCGATGTGTCCGAAGTGCCCATAGCCGGGGGTGTCATGTCGGAATACACGATCTCGCTTGCGCGGCCCATGACACCCTTTGCGGTGACGACGATCACCTATACGGACGATGACGCCGTGCCCACGACAGGCACGTTCACAACCCATCCCGGAAATGTGAACGGAGGTGCCACGGCTACCGCGGCGGATATCTCGTCGCTTATCAACGTACTCAACGGCATAGACGTAACGACAAATGCGCCGTGGGATCTGTATAGCTCGGACGTGGACCACAGCGGCTCGACACGTTCGCCGGACATTCTCGCCGCTATCGATGCGCTAAACGGTGCCGGACCACTTACGCCCGCCGCCAATACAGCCAAGCCAAGCGCTAGCGGCGTGTGTCCGTGAGCGGTTAAGACGGCGTGGCAACGGCTACAATATGATCGTCAAAGGCGACGTGTGCAACCTGCCATGAGGCGGACTTGTAAGTAGCCACAAGGTGGGCGTCATCAATCGTGTGTGTCAATCGGCAATGCGGCATCGCTCCGATGCCCACGCCATTGGCCTTGAGCGTCGCTTCTTTCGTCGTCCAGAGGCGAAAGAACGCAGGCCAGGATCGACCGCCGAGCATAGCCCATTCTTGTTCGCGCCCGATCTCTTCGTAGAGCGGAACCCGCCGCGGGGCGACCTCTTCAATATCGATGCCGACCGCTTGACGACTCAGCGCCGCACACGCCCATCGTCGCTTGTGCGAGATGGACCAATGCCATCCATGTTGCGCCAGCGGTGCACCGTCCGATCGCTGGGTCCATCCAGTCAGCGGGGCGCTGCATGTCTTGGCGCACCGGTGCAGGGCCTCGCGCGCCGCCGCGCGTTGTTTGTGAACGGCCTCGCGCGTTCGGATCGCAAAGCGATGAACGATCGGCTGGAGCGCAACGGTTGTACCCTCAATCGCCAGAATCAGGGCACCTGCGGCTTCGGGGGTTGTTGCTGAGCGTTCATTAGAGCATTTTTCGTTTTCATGGGCCGGTTCTTCGGCATCCGAATCGTTTTCGAGACCGGTAAGATCGGGCGGGCTGAAGCCCGCGGCTCGGGACACGAAAACGGGAACTGCCCTAGGTGCATCGGCACCAGGTGCTACGATAGACCTGTTGACCCGCGAGGTGGGCAGGGTCATGGGGTGTCCTCCGTTGGCCAAACCCCTTTGATCGTGTGGTGAACAATGTCCGTATCGAAATAGTTCGTGCTCATGCCGGCGTCGATCACGATGCCCTGGGCGTTGATGCCACTTGATCGACGGCTCAACAGAAAGGCGGTCAGGTTGGCGACTTCCTCAGTCGCCAAACCTCGTTTTCGCGGCGTCGCCTGCTCCGCAAACATGTAGTGGTCTATGTATCCGGGGATACCGGCTGAGGCGCTCGTCTTGAGCAAGCCCGCGCACACCGCATTGAACCGCACTTCGGAAAACCGGCTGAACGATTTGGATAGAAACGCGACGGAGGAGTCAAGCGCCGCCTTGGCGGGGGCCATGTATCCGTAGCTTTCCACCGCCATGCGGGTTGTCGAGATCGAAATCGTGACCACGCTCGCCTGCCGATCGAGGAGATCCTTAAAGGCGTTCGATACGGCGATCAGCGAATAGCAACTGACCGAGACGCACTGCAGGAAATCCTCTCGCCGGACCTCATGAAATCGCCCGGAAAAGTTCTCATAATCCGCGTACGCGATCGAATGAACGATCCCGTGCAGGTTCGGGTGCTTCGCGCGAACCGTCTCTGCGAGCGCATGGATCGGCTCGTCCGATTCGACGTCACACACGTAGACTACTCGGTTCGCAAGCAGGTTGCCGAGAGATTCTTTCCGCGCGGACGACCGCACGCTGTATAGAACCGTCGCCCCCTCGGCTTCGAGGGTTCGCGCGGTGTGAAAGGCGACGCTGCGCTTGTTCGCTACGCCGAACACGAGAAACGTCTTGCCCTTGAGTTCGAGAAAACTCACGCGTCGCCGTCCTTTCGGGCGAGCATGCACGCGAACGACACGCGGACACTGAGGTTGTCGCCGACCGTCGCCTCACCGTTCAGGTAAAAGGCGTTGTCGACGGTGTCTTCGATCGAGACGTGCAGGCGCAGCGTATCACCGGGGCGAACGATACGCTTAAACCGGGCGTCGCGTATGCGGGTCAGCACCGGCACGCCGTCACCGGCTTCGTATCCGCCCATGCGGTGCGCGATCAACAGCGCACCCGCCTGAAAAAGGGACTCGCAAATCAAGACGCCGGGCATGAGCGGCTCGCCGGGATAATGCCCACGAAAAAAGTCCGAAGCGGGATCGACGAACTTTGTGGCTACGATCTTGTCGTTCGAGACCTCGACAATCTCATCAACAAACAAGAAGGGCGGACGATGGGGGATCACGCTGACGTCGAGTGCGGTGCTCATAGCGCCGCTCCCGTTGTCTCTGTATGTTCGGCGTGAAGGAAACTCTCCACTTCGTTGGCGACAATGACGCCGTAGTTAATGGCCCCGAGCCATCCCGACATGATGATGCCGACCGATCCCGCGTGAAACAGACCGGGGACTTGCTTCGGTAGATCCATACTCACTTGCAACCCTTCAAACTTTGTGCCGAACGTCGCCCCGCGCGCCTGGTGCGTGTAGTGGTGAAACGTGCGCGGGGTCGAAGCCTCGATGTGATCGATCTTGTCCCGCGCACCGGGTACATACCGCTCGAGCCCGTCGAGCGTCGACTCGATCAGCCGCTGCTTGTCGCGCTCGTATTCCTCCTCCGAAAGATAGGCCCAGTCTTCCCAGTTCGCGTTGGTGGAGGATACGACGTAGTAGCGGTCTGAACCCGGGCGGATGTCGGGGTAGTAGAGCGAGAACGTGCGGCTGGTCACGTCTTTGGCGCACAACCGCACCGAATCAAACTCGGGATCGACGGAGGTGAAGATAAGATCGCCGCAATAGTCGATGCGTTCGCCCTTTTTGAGCCCCATATAGACTTGGCAACTGCTGTTATTCAGGCGAACCGCCCGCGCCTGGTTGGCGAAGGATTCGGATAGCTTATCGTAGCCCACCAGCTTGGCGATTGTCGTCTTGAGGTTGGCATTGGAAAGCACGCACGACGCATCAATCCGCCGACCGTTGGCCATGACCCCGCAGGCGCGCCCGTCCTCGATCACGATTTGTTCCACAAGTGATTGGCGGCGCAGGTCCACACCGTTACGCGCAAGCTCGCGCCGCATTAACTGAATCAGCTTATCCGTCCCGCCTCGAAAGATGAACACCCCTTTGCTCATGAAGTTCGAGAACACGATACCGTAGCTGATGGCCGGGTCGTCCAGCGTCGATCCGTTCGCGTAGGCGATGGGTTCCATGAGCAGGCGCCACACGTCGGTGCGGTCCGGGAAGAACTCCTGGAAAAACTCGCGCGTGGTTTTCGTCTGATCGTCGTAAAAGTCCATCCGCCGGGCGGCGTCGAAGAAACGCTCAACCGTGTCTCGGGCAACGCCGAACCGCTCGACGAGGATGCGCGTAAAATCGGCACGATCAAAGGTGGTTTCGAGCGTGAACTGGGGGTTGTCAAAGCGAATACCCTTGAGCTGCACGATCGAATCGGAAATCTCGGGCGTCCAGTATTTACGGCAGCTCTTGATCATGCCGACCGGAAATCCGTGCAGCGAAATATCGAAGATATACCCACCGGGCCGGCGAAACCAGGTGGCCATCCCGCCGTAGTTGTAGTGTTGTTCGAGGAGCAGGACGCTTCGACCGCACCGCGCGAGGCGGTTCGCCGCCGTCAGGCCCGCGAGACCCGCGCCGATAACAATCACGTCGTACCTGTCTCGGACATTCGCCAAACGATCGCGTGCCATCGGGTCCGTCTAGGCCTCCGAAAGTATGTGAAGGTTCGCTATGGTTATACCGCTGAGCATGGCCCCGATGATACCGAGGAACCCCTGGTCTGTCCCGCAGATGAACAGGTTTTCGTATGGCGTGCGCCCATCGCGGCGCTTGTGCGGTGAGCCGTAGACCGCGCCGCCGATATGCCCGGTGAACCGCTCGATGGTGCGGGGCGTGAACATATCCAGATCGACGATGTGATCCGCGACGTCGGGGATGTATTGCCGAGCCCGATCAATGAACGGCACGCGGTAATGATCCTTCATCGCCAGATACGATGCCTCGTCGAGAGAGGCCCATTCGTCGTATCGGGCGATCCAGGTGACCCGGATCAGGCCTTCGGGCAGATCGTCGTGACCCTCGTAATTGCTCGGACAGCAGACGACGCCGCTACACAGATCGACCGGTTCGTCGGGGCGGGCGTAGGTGAACGTATCAGCGTCGTTGAAGAAAACGATCGTGGCATCATGCCCCAGGGTGTGCGGGAGTCGATCGAGCACGGCAATCGTTTCGACGAACGTCAAACGACCTTGCTCGTTGTCGGGTGCCACATAGTCGTCGTCTTCGCACAGCCGCATCGTTTCGTTGTATCCGGCACTGGAGAGCACGGTGTCGGCGGTGATGGTCTCACCATGTTCGAGCTCGATCGCGCAAATACGGTTCCTACCGGTAACGAGCCGCTTTACCCCGCAGCGCATACGCAGCGCGCCACCGCACGCTCGGTACCGCTTGACCAGCGTTGTGATGATGCGTCGCACGCCCTCACGTGGCCGCGAAAACCCTTCGAGAAACAGGGCCTTGAACATCGTAACGAACTGCGTGAAGTCCATGTCGTGCTCTTCGGCGCTACCGTAATACATGATCGGGCACAACAGCATCTCAATGAGCAGCGGCTCACGCAGGCAGGTGGCGAGCGTCTTGCGCGCGGAGGCGTAGGTGCTGTCGAGCCGGGTGTCGTTGCAGGCTTTGATGGTCTCGATCAGATGTAGAAAGCGATCGGTCTCCGACGGAAACGCGCGGGCGACCTCGTCCGTCAAGCAGGCGATGTCGTTGGTAAAGCGAAGTCGGCAAGTGGGGAAGCGGATCTCAGAAAACCGCTGTGGGCGCAGCCCGAAGTCCCCCGCGGTCAAACGCAATTGTCGAAGCAACCGGGCCATAGGTGCCGCCCGATCTCCTGCGCGGGGGTAGTTGGTGACGGCGTGCAAGCCGACGTCAAAGTCCCGACCGCGCAATTTGTAATAGGAATTGAGCCCGCCGTAGGCATAATGCTTTTCGACAATGCAGACGCGCCGACCGAAATGGGCCAGGCGAATCCCGGCCGCCAGCCCCGACATGCCCGCCCCGATGATCACCGCATCGTAATGCATGGATGTGCGCGTTGGTCAGGACACGAAAGGGACGAATGCCCGGTTCGCAAACCGCTGCAGTTGTCCGTAGCATGCCGGCTGTCCGTATGCGTAACCCTACCGTTCGCGGACAACTTTGGTGAACAATCAACACCCCAGTCCAGTGGAATCGGGCATATTGGAATTACAGCATTTCCCGTTTTTGTGCTCCGAGCCGCGGGCTTTAAGCCCGCGCGATCTTCCCGGTCTCGATGCTGGTTCGGGTATTCCGGAACCGCCACAAAAAAACGATAAATGCTCTAGTGCAGCGTCACAGCTAAGAATTAGGGTGTACCACTGCTTTTGAGCAGTGTA
>CAZWWW010000090.1:0-8851 GCA_964637715.1 uncultured Phycisphaeraceae bacterium
GGCGGGTCCCACGCTGGCCAAGATGGGTGCCGGGGCCACGCCCGCAATTCACGCAACGCGGCGCCGCGTCGCATCGTTACAGGCTGCGTTTGATATGACACTTCAGGTGCCCCTCGATCTTCTTGAGAAGGCCCAGCAGTCGGGAAAAGCGTCCAACGAGACGAAGAAAGCCGCCCCCCCCGCCGTTTCAAAGGACACCGCCAAACCCACCGACGATCTCGAGGATCTCTAGCTGCACCGCCAAAGGGTAGTCGCCTCGACGGCTCATTGTAGGCCACACCAGCACGAGGCGCTCATTTCTGTTTGCCGATCTGTATCCATCGTGGAAAAGAGTCCGTGACACGATCGGCGAGTTGAGCGGGCTGAGAAGGCCGACCACGATCATGATGACGATGGGCAGTCGATCCCCAAGGACATCGCGCGTCGCGAAAACCTGAGAAAGAACATCCAGGCAGCGCGTGAATACCTTGAAAACAAGGCAAAAGACCGCGCCTCAGCGGAGCAGCCGGTATACGAAGACAAGGTTCGCAAGCGCGAAGACCGCGAGAACAAGGGTCGGACGATCCACCATCCCCAAGACACGCCGGACGATCGCGAACAGATCAACCTGACGGATCATGACAGTCGCTCGATACGCAAGAGCAAGCGTGACGGCTTGTTCGCAACCGTACAACGCGCAAGCCGCGAGGGATGCCGACGCCTCGCCATTGATCCTATCCCATCACGTCACTACAGCGCAGTCGGTTTTCGCGTAGCGTTCTGTCCACGTACGTCCCCTATCAAGAAGGGGGATCGAGGGGGGGTCGAGTCGCTATACAATAACTGACTCTGCTCTAATACTACAGTAGCCCATTCCAAAGGAGTTTTTGTTTCTGGGTTGCAATCGTAGATCCCACGATCTTGTTGGCACCGTTTTTCGCAATGTAATGACGATGCGCAACTGTAGGACTAAGGAAGTGATGGGATATCGACAGACATTGCTGCGCGGATTCGAGAAGATCAGCGGCGACTGGGGGCTGGTATGCCTGGCCTACAACTTCAAGAGGCTATTCTCCCTCCAAACCGCCTGACCCATCTCCAGGGAGTCCTCCGCGCGGCCCTTGTTGACCCCGATTTAATCTACGACGCAACGTTGCCGCCGAACCCCGATCATCAAACCACTACCCACCCACCTGTTCGAGCGATCCGTGCAGCCCGAGACGGATCGGCGCGCCGAAGACGTGAATCTCAAGTCCGACAGACTGTCTAGATAATCCGGGCGCGCCGTCGCAGCCCGATGGTTCCAAGCGCCATGACACCGAGCGCAAAAACCGCCAACCCCCAGGATGATGCCGCGGGGAGCTCGCCCGAGCAAGCAAGCGGAAACGGAATCGGGCTTGGCTGAGCCCAAACGGCACGAAGCGCTAACCAGTCGGCGCAATCAACGTTCTTGTCACCGTCAAAGTCAAACACGATACAACCCGCTGGGGCGAACACGTTCGGATCGGCATTAACACAGCCGTCGAACACGTTGTAGTCGTCAATGTCGACGTCGCCGTCGTTATCGGCGTCACCAAGGTTTAGCGGCGTGCGCTGCGCCGCGTACAACAGCGCGTTCGAGAGCAACGTACCCCCGTCCGTGGTTGGATCCCACAAACCCGCCAGTACGGTATTAGACGGCGGATAAAAGCCAAGATCGGCCCGGGCACCGACGGTGTCTTCACGAACGGCGACCAACGTGGACCCGTCACTCCACCGCGCAATCAAAGTCCCCGACGGAATAAGAGACGTGTCCGTCGGTCTAAAACTGCTCGATCCTCCATCAAATGACGTAACCCCGGCCATGATCGGATGGGCGGGGTCTTGAATCGTACCCAGCGTAGCCACTGAGCCGGACGTCGTCCCACCGGCCACCGGAACCACATCGTAGTTGGCTGTCTTCCACCTTCCAGACAGCGATTTGCCCAGCGTCGCAGTCGAATTCGCGAACACCGCAATGACGACGCCGCCGCCGTCGTCGACGTAATCGGCCAATCGATCCCCGAGCGCCACAGGATCGGCGAACGAAAAGTTGCTCCAGACCAGCACGGCGTCAAATGCTTGCAGGTCCATTGCCGTAGGTGTTGTCGCACCTGCATTGATGACCGTAACACTGACGAAATTACCCGACGCAATGAGTCGGTTTTGCGGATCGGTGAAGAACGGGTCCGTCACGTTCGCAGACGCGGACGCGATGATGGCCACGTTAATAACGGGAACCCCGGACGCGATTGCGTTGTATACCACGGAACGGGTTTCGCCGTTCGACGACTTCCAGACGGTTCCATCTTCACCTACGTCACCAACGTGTTGTGCCCGCGCGGAGGAAACGATGCACAGCATAAGGCAGCACGCCGCCCTCCACACAACCCGCCCTATTCGAATCGATGCAAGCTGATTGCCCATGCCTTCCTCCCTCCGAGAATCAACGCGATCATACCGATAAACGCTGCACTAAACGGTTATCCCCTGGAACGTCGGCGTATAATTCGCGAAAACCTGATCCAGGTTGGGGTTGTCCAAACGATTCTGCACGACTTCCGACACGATATCCCGGTAGTCGATGGTCACGTCCAAACTGTCCCCCTGGAACAACAAATCCGGATGCAGCAACTCGCCACTCGTCCAGTTGCTGAAGACCTGTCCACCCGCGATGTGCCCACCCATGGCCAGCATGAAATTGCCGTGCCCGTGATCGGTCCCCAGGCTTACGTTTTCGTCCGCCCGCCGGCCGAACTCCGACATGACAAGCAACGTGAGTCCATTCATCTCGTTTTGCAAATCGGTATGGAAGGCTGCCAGATTGCTGGACAGGTCGTTCATCAGCGTGGCCATGGCACCCGTCAAAACACCTTGCTCATTATGCGTATCCCATCCACCGAGATCGATCGTACCCACTTCAAGCCCGATGTTCGCCTTGATCATGGCGGCCAACGACTTCAAAGCGAAACCAAAGGACGTATTCAGGTAGGTAGCGCCGCCCGACGGCACATAGTTGTCGAAATCAATGGACGCCAGCAAATCAAGCGCATCGAAAATACCCTGCGCGGAACTCGCCAGCGGGTCGCCGAAGGTCGCATAAGCCGACTCAAGTGCGGCGCGGCGCGTCGGCACCGTCACAGGTTGTCCGGGAAAGGCCGAAGTAGTCGGGTCGGGGACGGGAATCGCCCCATCCGCCCCGGCCAATGACGCGGGGAGAATGTCGTTAATCGCAATAGCCCGCAGGCTTGTCTGTCCGACGGGCGGAACGAGCCCGAGGTGTTTCGCTATCCAACCGGTGAAGGAGGTTTGGGGTTGCAAAGGAATCCCAAACTCCATAAGCAGTTGGGCGTCAAAATGTGAGCGCGACGGATCGGGAGATCCCGTTGCGTGAATAGCTGCAAGTTGCCCACTTTGATAGGCAGGTAGTAACGGGGCCATAGCGGGGGGCAGGCCGAAAAATCCATCCAGATCAATTGCGCCATTGGTGGCACCCGGAGGCTGCACTGCAAGGTTGGGACGAAGCGTCGGCGCGTAAAGATTGGGGTCCCCGTAGGGTACAATCGCTGTGATACCGTCGACGCCGCCGCGAAGGAAGACCACGACAAGCGTATCGCGCGACGTATTCTCCGAGTTCGCCAATACCATGCGCGGCAACCACGCCGGCGCGGTGACGGCGGCACCCACCGCGGAGCGCGCCCGACCCAGAAAACCACGACGCGACAGGCTTCGATATTCGGAACACCCTCGGCATTGATTCATGGTCACACCCATTGTTTACCCCTTCGTCCTGTTAACCGACCTGCCACATCACCTTGTCCACGAACTCATGACCAACGACTTCGCCGTCGTTGACCCCCATCAATACCACTGAAACCCCGGCATCGACGCCGCCAGACCAAACGTCTCGCGCAGCGTCAACACATATCCCGGCGGAACGCCGTTATCGTGGAAATCCTGCAGCAAGGTCACCTCATTCGCCGGGAGACGACCCCCGGTCAGGATGCGATCGATCGCCGCGGCCTGTTCACCGGGAACGTTGCCCCCTTCCGAAGCGAGCAAGGCATCGGCGCTTACCGTCGCACCAAGAATAAACAAGTCCATATACGCGGAGGCCATCTGCCATCTGGGGAGCAACGAACCCGTCCACGCTTGAAGCGTATCCGGATAGCCATCGGGCGGAATCCAGAAGAACGGCGCCTGCCCCATGACGAACAAATAATTCAACAGCGTTGACGGATCGGAAATAGCCGCGTCGGTCGCCCTGAGCAGCGACAGCATGAAATGGAACGGGCGCTTCAGCTTCGGCGTAGTTAAATAGCTCATCACCGTCGGCTGGAAGATCACGCGAAGCATGGCCTTGATATCCCCACCGGTACTCAGATACGTATCGCGCACCATAGTCACGATGTCTTCCGGTGGGTCATAACTCAGAAACCGCTTGCACAGCTTCGTAGCGATGAAATGGGCCGTGCTCGGGTGCATAACCAGAACGTCAAGCACGTCCTCGCCATCCTTAATACCGTTAAACGGGTTATGAATGGTCTGCCCGAGGAATACTTTCGGATCGTTGTCGTGATCGCCCGGCCTGAATAAGAAATCCCCGAAATCACCGAGGGGAGAATCCGTTCGCGCAATAAAGGTCCATCCGGTCAGACACCGCGCCACCTCTTCCACATCCTGCTGGGTATAACCCCCGTTCACACTCAAGGAATGCAGTTCCATCAATTCCCGCGCGTAATTCTCCTGGGCGTGCCCTACGACATTGGTGAAATTGTCCAGGTACGAGAGCATCGCCCCACTGTGTGCTGACGCACGAAGCAAATCGGGGAACGTACCCAGCGCGTGCTGGCGAATCACGTCGCGATCGTCAGCCGTCTTCAAAAGTGAAATGTCGTCCAAAATATAGATGTTAAAATGGTCCGTCCAGAAATCGACCATACGCTCGAAGAGCTGTCGGCGCGAATAAACGGCCCGAAGAAGCCGGGCCTCCATCAACTGAAGAACCGGTACTGAACTACCGAATCCGTAGGTGTTTAGTATTTCCTCCGACGTCATCGTCAGCGTGTCATACACCGTAAGACGCGCATCCATGGCCGAATCATCAATCAATTCCGGCGCCAACTGCCATTCCAGCCAGTTGTCAAAACCCATCGTGTCCGCTTCCGTGAACGCGTCTCGCGTGAACCCGAAGGTGGCTTGATCCAGGAGCGTCGTAATGAGCGGATTAAGATTGCCCTGAGCGGAAGACCGGGGTGTTTTCGACGCAGGTCGCTTGCGATGCGACCGCCGCAGTTCGCGCGCGGAAGCATGTTCCGCCGCGGCGTGCAGTGCCTGCGCCGCCACCGCCGTCGCGGTACCGTACTTCAGGAAATCACGTCGCGACACACCATTCGAAGTACCGCGCTTCCGACGCAACTCGCGGCACCCACGCAACAAGTCGCGCACGCTCACTCCACCCCGAACGTTTTCGAGTTGTTCTTGCAGGTTAACCGACATGGAATCCGATCCTCGCCTTCCTATAGAGACCGCGCGACCACAAGGCTCACGGTTGCGCAGTCGACCACAGTACCCCAGCCCGCGACGCGGCTATTCCCCTGGCATTTCGGTGTGTACTCCGGCTCTCACAGCCCACGTTCAACGATCTTAACGGACGCACGATCCAAATGCACGCAAAATCTCGCTGGTTTTTCAGGTTCACCGACAGGGCACACTACTTCCTCAACGATGAAAACATGGCGTTGCACGTCCTCGACGCCCGTTGTTTGTTGCTCACACCGCGAAGAAACATCCTCTAAACTTGCTGCTGTTCACGCTTTTCCGCGTGCGGTACTACCGGGAGCATTATGTTTTGAAAACGCCTCAACATGAGTCTCGCCCGGATTACGCTGAACGCGTCTCGTACGATGTTCAACATTTGCTGCGCGGAGTTGTAACACCCTCGAAGGCTCCTCCCGGCTATCACCTTGTTCCCAAACGCGCGACGAGTGACCTCGAACCCACACTGGAACAACCGCTAGGACTCCACCACAACACCAAGCCGCTCCGCCACTCGATCAAAGTCGTCAAGGGAAAAGTACTGTATCACGATACGGCCTGATCCCTTGCGCTTCCCCTCTTGGATAGTCACCTTCGTGTGCAGCACCTGCTCAAAGCGGGTTTGAAGCTCACGAAGGTGGGGCGATCGCAGCCGCCCCTGAACGCTGCGTGCCTCCACGTCGCGCGTCTTCGACTTCTCGCGCCGCACGATGTCTTCCAGGGCGCGTACGGACAATTCGTGTCGGGCGGCTGATTCCGCCAATTGGTGCCGCCGCACGTGGTCCGACACGCCCAGCAGGCAGCGGGCGTGTCCCATGCTGAGCTGACCTACTGCTACCAGACCTCGGATACCGGATGGTAAATCAAGCAATCGCATATAGTTAGCAACCGTCGAGCGGTCCTCGCCAAGACGCTCGGCTACGTCGTCAGCCTTGAGATCAAACCGATCGCAAAAAGACCGATAGGCTGTGGCCCGGTCTATCGGGTTGAGATCCTCCCTTTGAATGTTCTCGATTAGCGCAAGCTCCAACATCTGCTCGTCACCCGCGTTTCGTATTACGATAGGCACAGTCGACATACCACACTGTTTCGCCGCCCGCCATCGGCGTTCGCCCGCGATAATCTCATAACTACCCTCGCGCTCACGGGCGATGATCGGTTGCAACATACCGCTTCGACTAATCGACGCGGCCAGCGTTTCGAGGTCGTTTGAATCGAAGTCTTGCCTGGGTTGAAACGGATTCGGCTTGAGCGCCGTGACCGGAACCTCGGTCTTCCCGACGGCCTGACCACCCATCTCCTTTCGATCGGAAACCTGCCGGCTGGTGTCCGAGTCTCGCGCAATGTTCGTCGGGGCATCTTGGACCCTGAAATCCGTAACCAACGAATCAAGTCCTCGCCCGAGCCTACGTGATGATTTGCCCATGTCGAAACCTCCGTATCAAGTGACTATGTCACGCCGCCTCCTCGCGGCCCACGGCGCCTTGTACACCACAGACCGCTGGTTTGCAAGTTCCGCTCGGCTCGCCTCTTTCTCTTCGCCCCGAGGGCTTGTCTACGGAGACGTTTCTGCCGACGGCCATCCTGCTTAGTCGGAAGGCCTGTTTCATGTGGAACGTACGTTCGGCGACGACGTTCGCTGCCTCGAACGCAGTCGTTCCAACGTCGACTCTCTCGGCCATGCACTCGTGAAGTTGCGGTAGGGGGAATGCCTGCTGTGGCTCATTGGATAATCGTTTTCGCCCTTCTTCGCTAGCCATCGGGCTCCCTACGTATCCCGCGGACAAGGACCTCCGCCGAGTCAACGAACCCTTCGGGTGTTGTTTCATGTGAAACAATCTAATCGGCCTAGCTCTAACCAAGCTCCATCGGCACCTCGGTATCAGTATGCCTCCGCGCGGAGGAAGGCTCGGCACTCCGCCGCTACGCTTGCGTTAGTGTCAACCAGCCGAGCCCTACGATCATCCCAGGGTCAGCACCCCGCCGCGAAGTAATCGCCCCTTCGCTGATCCGTCAGCGTTTGAATGACCGACCAGTGAATCGCTACCCAAAAGGGGAGCTGGCTTTAACCCGTAAGGAGCCTATTCAGCTTCGGAGATGGAGCGGTGGTAGCCGCGTCCGCGGCATCCCCTCATGCTCGTGCCTCCTCTCCAGACACCAAACATTCGCCCAAGGGTGGTCCCCACACACCATCGTCGCGTTACCGGCGGTATAATGAACCCATCCGCAAGACTCTAGTGTTAGCATCACAGCTTATCCTTAGGGTTCGTTGTGTGTGGCATGGGCAAGCAGCACCTTGCACGTGTTGTTCCGGGTGCAGTCACGGGCAAACAAGTTTGCCCATGCCACCCCAAAAACAAGGTGTGACAAAGCACTAGTCGCTGAAGGCAGCCGTTGGCGGTATCGAACGTCCCAACACGCTTATTGACAAAAACAACACCCTCAACCAACGATCGGACCCGGCAGGCTGTCGCTTCCCGATCGTCCCACGCCCTCATCACGGGCTCTACCCGGCGATCGGACGGTCTTCTACTGGAATCCTCCTCAATATGAAGTGGCACCAGATATCAACGCCCACTTGGCCTACGTCACCGCTAGCGACACGTGCTAGCGCGCGTCCGTTGGCAAAAGATCAACGCAGCCCTTCGGCCCCCGTTCGACAATACGATTGCATGTGGCGTATGATTATAGACGCGGGACCGCGGCTCGTTCAGCCTGACGTCGTGGTCTTATCTTGGCTCGACTCCGTTATCTATGGCTTTACCCCCTCCGTCTTCTCAAAACGAGCGCCATCGGTTAGCTCGTTCGTCTCACATTAGGGGTCGGGGTATGACGGCCAGAGACAGTCTCGCGTAGCGCTCTGTCCGCAGCCTCCCCCCATCAAAAAGGGGGAATTGAGACGTGTGTGTGACACGATCGGCGGTCGAAGCAAACGTAGGGCAGGTCGTTCTTTCGGCGTAAGGCAAGAAAGGGTATTGTGCCGTCGCGCAGGCAGCCGACACCCCCGGCGAAGCCGGGCGAACCATCTGCTCTACCTTGAAGCCGCCCATTGGGTCTTGGACCAGATTGGGGTGTGGCGAGTCGATATACAATACTTTGCGCTACAGCCGAGTCAGGTTTCGTGTAGCGTTCTCCCCGGAGCCCCGCCTATCAAAGAGGGGCGACTGAAGGGGGGCAAGTCGCTAGACAATAGCTGACTTTGGTCTAGTGCTCTGACACACGTGATTCGATGGGTGGCACGGGCGAGCAGCCGCTTGCCCATGTTGTTCCGGGGACAGTCACGGGCAAACAAGTTTGCCCATGCCACCCCGCGACA
>CAZWWW010000091.1:0-8787 GCA_964637715.1 uncultured Phycisphaeraceae bacterium
CTGTAAACGCCAGACCTCGAACTGCTTGGCCACCAGGAAGATCACGGGGTAGATCAAGAGTTCCATGGCGAAACTACTGAGCAGCCCGCCGAACATGGGAGCGGCGAGGCGTTTCATGACGTCCGATCCGGTTTCCGTACCAATAATAATCGGAACGAGCCCGATCATTGTCGTCATGACCGTCATCGTTTTGGGTCTGATGCGCAGCACGGCCCCTTCGTGGATGGCCGCTTTGAGGTCGGCAAGGTTGTTCATGCGTCCTTCGGCTTTGCGTCGGTCATAGCTGTTGTGCAGGTAGAGCAGCATGACCATACCGGTTTCTGCGTCAAGACCGGCCAGCGCGATCAAACCGACCCAGACGGCCAGGGACATGTTGTACCCGGCGAAGTACAAGAACCAGACGGCACCGATCAAGCTGAAGGGTACGGCCAGCAGCACGATGCAGGTATCGAACCAACTCTTGTGGGAGATGTAGAGCAGGAGCACGATGAGCACCAGCACCGCGGGCACGGCCACGGCCAGTCGTTTGTTGGCCGCCTCGATGTATTCGTACTGTCCGGACCAGACGATGTTATAACCGGCCGGTAGGGGCACCTTGTTGGCGACGACCTGTTTGGCCAGGGTCACCCAACCGCCGACGTCGGTCGTGGTCAAGTCGACGTAGATCCAGGCGGTCTTGCGGGCGTTCTCGCTTTGTACGACCGGCGGACCTTTATGAATCTTGACGTTCGCCAGTTGGGCAAGAGGCACCTGGGCACCGGAAGGCGTTGCGACCAGGGTTCGTTTCAAGGCTGGGAGATTGTCGCGCAGTTCGCGCTTGTAGCGAAGATTGACCGGATAGCGTTCCAATCCCTCGACCGTCCAGGTGATGTTCGTCCCGCCCATGGCAGACTGGATAACGTCCTGCACGTCTTTCACCCGCAGTCCGTAACGGGCAATCTCGTCGCGGTCGATGTCAAAATCGACATAGTTACCGCCAATCGTTTTTTGCGGATAGGCGCTGAGCGTTCCGGGGAGCACGCGCACCTCAGCCGCGATGCGTTCGACCAGGTCGCCTAATTCGCCGAGGTCGTCGCCCATGACCTTAATACCCACCGGTGTTTTGATACCGGTCGAGAGCATGTCGATGCGGGTTTTGATCGGCATGGTCCAGGCGTTGGTCAGACCGGGAAAGCTCACGACTTCGTTGAGTCCGGGTATGTGCTCGCCGTGGTCTTCATAGCCGTAGGTCAATTCCTGAATGGTGATGGGGCGCACCTCGGGCCAGAAGTGATGCAGTCCCGAGTAACCCTTTATCCATTCAGGTAATTCGGAGAACCAGCGGTCGAAATGCCGCTTGCGCCACTTACTCTTATCCGGCTGGAGCATCAAGACCGTCTCGATCATACTGAGCGGTGCCGGATCAGTGGCGGTTTCACTGCGTCCTATTTTTCCGAAGGTGTGATGCACCTCGGGGAAACTGGCGATCAACGCGTCCGTTTGCTGAAGCAGTTCGCGGGCTTTGGTGATGCTGATCCCCGGATCGGTCGTGGGCATGTACAGCAAATCACCCTCATCCAATGGCGGCATGAACTCGCTGCCGAGCTGGTAGTTCATCCTCAACCACGGAAATTTGTCCCCCACGACCTGTCGACCGAAGATGTAGTCCTGCAGGGGCATGACGGCACTAGCGACGAGCAGTACGGCCAACACCAGTGTCAGGTATTTGCCCCTCATCGCCGCCCAGAAAAAGGGCTCGTAAGCCCGTTGTAGAACGCGGCTGATGGGATTCGTTTGCTCGTTCGGAATCTTGCCGCGTATGAAATAGATCATCAGAATCGGGACGACGGTAACCGCCAGCAACGCCGACGCACCCATCGCAAACGTCTTGGTATAGGCCAATGGTTTGAACAGACGCCCGCTCTGTTCACCCAGCGTAAAGATGGGGATAAAGCTTACGGTTATGATGAGCAGGGAAAAGAACAGTGTCGGACCGACCTCTTTGGCGGCATCGATGATGATCTCGGCGTGAGGTTTCTTCCCCTTGTCGCGCTCATAGTGTTTGTGCGCATTTTCCACCATGACAATGGAGCTGTCCACCATGGCACCAATGGCAATGGCAATACCGCCCAAGCTCATGATGTTGGCATTCAGACCCATCATCTGCATGATGATCAGACTGGCGAGTACGGCGGTGGGTATGACGAAGATCGCCACCAAACTGCTGCGCAGATGCAGCAGGAAAACCAGGCAGACCAACGCCACGACGATCATTTCGTCGATCAGTTTGCCTTTCAGGGTTTCCACGGCGCGCTCGATCAAGGCGGACCGGTCGTACTCGGTCACGATGTCGACACCGGCGGGAAGCCCCTGTTTCAGATCATCCAGTTTGGTCTTGGTGTCCCGAATGACCTGCAACGCGTTTTCCCCGTAACGCATTACGACCACAGCGCCGACCACTTCGCCCTCGCCTTCGCTTTCAGCGATGCCGCGTCGCAGTTCCGGTCCTAAATGCACGTCGGCGATGTCTTTCAGATAGACCGGTGTCCCGGTGGCGGTCGCACGAATGACCGTTTTTTCGAGGTCTTCGATCCCCTGTCGCGCACGGACCCTGCTCAACAGAATGCCGTTCCGCTGGGCTTGTCGCACCTGTTCGGGTGTCAACTGCGCGAGGTACCCGCGTCCTCGGACCATGTATTCGGTCTCGGCCATTTCGAGCACGCGTCCCCCGATCTCGCCGTTGGACATCTTGATGGCCATTTTGACCTGGCTCAGCGGGATGCCGTAAGCCAACAGTCGATCAGGATCGACAACCACCTGGTATTGCCGTACGAATCCCCCGAGCCCGGCCACTTCGGACACGCCCTCTACCGTCGTGAGTTCATAGCGCAGGTACCAGTCCTGCAAGCTCCGCAATTCGGACAGGTCGTATTCGCCCAGCACCAATTCGGTCTCGCCGTCCCAGGGGCACGTTCCGCCGTGCTGGAAGATGCGCACGTGCTCGAGTGTGTCGCGAACGGCTTGGGGGGCTTGCGCAGGCGAGTCGTACCATTTGTCCGGTTCGTCGGGCGAATGGTACTTGCCGTTGGGATGCTTTGGACAATAGTAGCCGTTGCGCAGCGAGTATTCGTAGACCCAGCCCACCCCGGTGGCATCGGGTCCGAGTTGGGGCGTGATGCCTTTGGGAAGACGACCGGCTACGTAATTGAGATACTCGAGCACGCGCGAGCGCGCCCAGTACATGTCGGTCCCATCCTCGAAGATGATGTAGACGAAGGAGAAGCCGAAGAAGGAATACCCGCGAACCACCTTCGCATAAGGTACGGCGAGCATGGCGGTTGTAAGCGGATAGGTAACCTGATCCTCCACCACTTCCGGTGCCTGCCCCGGATACTCGGTGAACACGATGACCTGTACGTCGGAGAGATCGGGAATCGCATCGAGACGGATGTTGTAGATGGTCCACACGCCGCCCAGGACGACGAAACCGGTGAGCAGGAGAACCATCATCCGGTTGCGACAGCAGGCTTCAATAAGTTTGGCAATCATCGGGATCCCTTATTCATCTCATGAGCTGCGGTGCGCTCGCGCCGCCGCGCCGCCGTGCGGGTCTACAGCGTTTTCTGATATTGTGTTTCGCCGAATCGAGTCGTCTTACCGGATGAAACAGTGATTCAACCACTACACAACAATAGAGCTTGCTCTATTGAACGCCCCGGGGTTCGCCGCACTTGAGCATCTTGAAGCCATAATAGGGATTGGCTTTTTCCGGGTCAGCCTGGAGCCAATCACCCTTGCTCATCGGGCAATGATAGATGTAGAGTTTGGGCCAGCGTTGCCGGTCGGGCCTTGCGTATTCAACGAGCGTGCGGACGGCGGCGCTGAGCTCAACAAACGTCACACGATCCGACTCCAGTTTGCCTTTCATCTTGAGGGCCGCCTCATGCAGCTTTTCGCCGGCCGCGCTCACCTCCGGCGGCAGGGCCACTCCCGGGTCGTTGAGGTGTTTGACCAGCTCCTCCGACGCGGACACCAACCCCAGGGCTTGAAGCGTCAGACCGTTGGTACGGTCCGAGGCCAACAACTTTTGGATTGTCAGATAATGCTCAACGATGTAGTTCATCTGAGTGGCGATGCGCTCCGGGGCGTCCCGCGGCTGCCGCAACGCCGACTCCTTCACAAGCTGCATACCGCATAGGGGACAGGTTCCAGGTTCCGCGGAGCGCTCCTTATTCGGATGCATCGGGCAGACATACTCATCGCGTGCGGCGTGGGTCGGTGCAGGCGCCGGCGGCGCACCCGGTGCAGCAGGCGACGCCTCCAGGGGCGCGCCGCAGATCGTGCAAAACCCGGGCTTGTCGCCGTGAACCAACGGATGAATCGGGCAGTGATACTTCGCCGTTTCAGCCACTTCCGGTGAGGGCGGCACGTTGGCGCTCGCCATGTCCTCGTCCAGCCATACGCCGCGAAACGCGGCAAGACCCCGACCACACCGCGGACAGTTGCCCGGTGACAGGCTGATGACATCGGCATGGTCCTTATCGGGACAGGTGTACATGACCTTGAAGGCCTTCAACGCTTTGCCGCACCGTGGACACTCGCCCGGCTTGTCGGAAAAAGTATGGGGATGGTCGGGGCAGGTGTAGGCCACTTGAGCGCCCTCGGCGGCGCGGCGCGTTCGGACCCAGTCCAGTTCATCGAGGGGTTTGAGCTTCATACCGCAGCGCGGGCATTCCCCCGGCTTGTCCGAGAAGTACGGGCCTTGCTCGGCGGGGTCAGCTTGATCGGGGTGCGCCGCCATCGGGCACGCGTACGCGGCGTCGGCAGGAATGGCACCGGAACCCGACACCGTTGCGGCTTCGCCGTGTTGGTGCTCACCACGATACTTGTCCGCCCAGTCCAGTTCATCAAGGGGTTTGAGCTTCATGCCACAACGTGGACACTCGCCGGGCTTATCAGAGAAATAGGGACCCCGCTCGGCCGGGTTCTTCTCAGTCGGATGTGCCTCCATCGGGCAGGCGTACCGCGTGCCGGGCGGCATAGCGTCGGCAGCGCGTTCATCGCTTATCTCACCGTGGCTACCGTGCCTCGTCGTCGCTTTGGATTCCGGTACCCGCTTGGTGGTCTTGGCGCGCTCCGCCTCCATCATCTTGGCAACGGCCTCTTTCAGCTTGCTCTCCGAATCAAGCATGAACTGCCCGCTGGTAACGACCACCTCGCCTTCGTCAAGCCCGTCCAGCACCTCCACCAGACCCCCTTCCGCCTCGACCCCGACCTGTATGTCGCGCGGCAGAAACTTGCCGTTGCCGAGATCGACGAACGCCACCTGGCGCGTACCGGAATCAATGTAGGCTTCCCGGGGGATGAGAATCGCGTCACGCTGAAGCTGCGACTCCAGCCGCACGTTGGCATACATACCGGGTTTGAGTTCCAGGTTGAGATTCTCGAACTCCAGACGCACCTTGATGACCCGGGTCTGCTCGTTGAGATAGGGGTAGATGTACACCACCTTGCCCACGAAGTCCTCGCCGGGGATGTAGGGCAGGGTCATGGCCGCCCGTTGCCCCACGTGAATCCAGGGCAACTGGTACTCGTAGACGTCCACATACACCCACACGCGGGACAGGTCGGCAATGGTAAAAAGCCGCATCCCCGGTTTGACGTACATACCTTCAAGAGCCATCTTTTCCGTAACGATCCCCGTCGCGGGCGAGTGGATCATCAGGGTCTTTTCAACGGTTCCGGTTCGTTTCAGCGACTCGATCTGCTTATCGGAAACATCCAGGTATTTCAGCTTGATCACGGCGGCGTCCACCATTTTCCGCGCATCTTCGCGGGCGGATTGAAGCGTGCTGTTTTCCAGGCGCGGAAGATTCTGAACCGCCGAAAGGTATTCCTGCTGGGCCGCGTATAGTTCCGGAGAATAGACATCGAACAACGGATCGTCCTGCCGAACGTGCTGACCCGTTTCATCCACGTACAGCTTCTCGATCCATCCGTTGAATTTCGTGTCCACGAACGTCACAAGCTGTTCGTCATAGTCAATGCGCCCCACTGTGCGAATCGTCTTGATCAGCGGACCGCGTTTGAGCACCGCCGTGCGAATACCCATGTTCTGCGTGGTAACCGGGTCGATGCGAATGGTATGCGCGGACGCTGACTGATCCTCGTCCGCGTACACCGGAACCAGGTCCATACCCATCGGGCTCTTGCCCGGTCGATCCGAAATGAAACCCGGATTCATCGGCGCCCGCCAGTACAGTACCTTGCGCTCTTTCGAGCCCGCCCCCTCGCTGCTTTCGCCGCTTTCCTTCTTGAGCGGCGTGAGCTTCATCTGGCAGATCGGGCAGTCGCCGGGACCTTTTTGGATGACGTTGGGGTGCATCCCGCAGGTGTACCACTGCTCCTCCTTACTCCCGGGCGCCTCCGAATCGTTCTCCGCGCCTCCGCCACGCGCAGTGGACGTAGTCGGGGTTAAGTATTTCGGAAGCCAATAACCGCCGGCGGCGCCGGCAACCAGAGCGACGACCCCTATGATCACCACGGGGATCGTACGACCGCTGCGACGGTACCGCGTGGCAAACTCGAACACGCGCCGTCGTGTACGCTGATCGAAACGGCTGTGACGGCGGCTGTTGTTCAGCATGCAGCCTTTAGAAAGCTGGAGCCGGCGACTCATGCTACTTCTGATGCAATTCATGAGGGTCCTCCCGCTTCGGCTATGCTCACACCGAGGGCCTGTTCCAGGTCTGCGACGCTGCGTTCGAGTTCGCCCAGCGATCGGTAGTATTGAATGGTGAACACCAGCCACTTGCGCCAGTTATCGATCACATACAGAAAATCATCGGTACCCGCCATGTAAGACGCCTGCGACACTTGATAGGTCTGCTGCGCCTGGGGGATGATGGTGTCGCGGAACAGAGCGGCCAGGTCGCGCTGGGCGCGAACCCGCTCAAGGGCGTCCTGCACGCGAAAGTAAACCTGGTTGCGCGTAGACGTATACTGCAGCTTGGATGCCAGGAGGTTCCGCCGGGCTTCTTCGATGCCCGCTTTGATCTTGTCGTACCAGATTGGCAGGGTAAACCCGAAGTTAATCGCCCAGTTGTCACTGCCGTCCTGACTCATGCGCGACACGATGGGCCTGATCCCGGTATTGGGATTAGGCGGCGGACGAAACGCGTCACGCGATTCCATCTTGATCCACTCGAACCCCAGCGTGAAGTCCGGCCAATACGCCAGCTTCGCCAGGTGCACCGCCTGTCGATCACGCTCGATTTGTTGCTGAATGCGCTGCAGGGTCGGGTTCCGCTCGATCGCCGCCGCAAAGAGTTTCTTGATCGACAACTCCGTGTGGCGGATGTCGAAGTCTTCCGGCGTGCCGACGGACGTTAGCGCGTCGCGGTTGAGTAATTCGTTCAACCGAGACACGGTCGTGACGCGCCGCTGTCGCAAATCGATAAGTTCCGCTTCGAGATTGGAGAGTTCCACCTGCGCGCGGAGCACGTCGTCCTGCGCCCGCCGGCCGGCGGCGACCTGCGCCCGGGCCACGTCGATCAACCCACGCAGCAGATCCTGGTTGTCGCGGGTGATCTCGATACTCTTGTCGATCGCATACAACCCGAAGTACGCCCGCTTCACGTCGGCGATCACCCGCAACCGCGTTTCCCGCAACTTCTGAATAGCAATTCGTGTTTCTTCAAGCGCGATACGCCCGGCGCGGTCCAGTTTTTCCGGTACCGGAAACTTTTGGCTGATTCCCAGATTGAAAAAGTTGTCGCCCTCCGCGGTGCGCACCGGCTCGGGAAGCGTCTTGGTCGTGAACACCGGATCGGGTAACGCGGTCACCTGGGCGACGCGCTCGGCTTTGGCACGCGCTCGATCTCGGGCGGACTGGATGTCAGGGTTGTGCTCCAACGCCGCCGCGATGAACGCGCGGAGCGTCGCGGGGGCTTCCATCTTCTCGGGTACAGCCTCCTGCCCGACGCCGGCGACAGACGCGTTGTTCACATCGGGCACCCGCGCGTATCGTTCCGCCGTGACCGGCTTGCTCTTCAGATTCCGTTCGATCATCCTCGATACATCGTCGCGCCCCAGATGGTTCAGCGAGCAGCCGGCGACTGCGGTGGCGGCCACAATCAATACGCCGGTCAAGCGGAACCCCCCTGCGCGGTTACTGAATACGAAGTATGCTTTCATGTACTTTGTCCTTGCAGTTGCCGACGGGAACCGTACGACCGCCACGTCCGAGACCTGAAGGTTGCCACCAATCGTTCCGCCTGACAGTTTCTTACTGCATGCTCTGTTATCGTGTATCGTCGCATTGAGTCGGTTTACCGGATGAAACAGTAGAGCTTGCTCAAAAAAAGTCCGGACCACCCGGGTGACTCCGGCATCTGACCGGTGAATACACTAGCCTGAAACCCGCGCCGGACAACCTTCAACAGGCCGCTGATCGTTGCGGTCATACCTGTGGTTATACCTGTGGTTATCACTTCGGCAAGCGGCCCGGTTGCCGATCACATGGTTCGATGCACGGCCACCCCGTTTTCTTCCCAACAACTTTCGAGCCATGTCTCATCGACGACACGACACCCAAAAACGGGAGCCATCATGAGCGCGTTTTCTGATAGGGTATATCACCGAATCGAGTCGTTTTACCGGATCAAACAGTGATTCGACCGCTACACAAAAACAGAGCTTGCTCTAGTACCCCGACACAGCTAGATTGATGAGTATCGCGGGGTGGCATGTGAAAACTTGTTTGCCCGTGACTGTCCCCGGAACAACACGGGCAAGCTGCTGCTTGCC
>CAZWWW010000092.1:0-8783 GCA_964637715.1 uncultured Phycisphaeraceae bacterium
GGATGCGCTCGATCCACATGCGCCGTGCACTGCGCCGGTTCGCCGCCAGCAAAAACCGCATCGCCGCCCAACGGACTCGCCGGTACCGCCGGCGATTCCACAGGTGAATCACCACGGGGATCAGACCCGTCGCCAGGGCCCCCCACGCCATCGCGGAATGGATAAACGGCAGGCTTTGAGCGAGATGGGTCACGCCCTGGTTACCCCCGCCCCAGCACACGCGACGAGCGCTTGCGCAGTCGCGTACTGCGTGCCGCCAGATATCCCCGCAGTGCGGTATCAAGCGCCATACCGGTGTCGAAAAACGAAAAGTCTACGTGCATCTTGCCGCATCCCGACCGCAGGGTATGTCGGAACGCCTCAACCTCCGCCATGTAGCGGGCGCGGAGCGCGCGTGGATCGGCCACAAGCTGCCCCGTCGATTCGAGTCCCTCAAACAAAGTAGGGCCACTTAGCGGCAGGGTCACCTCCGCCGGGTCCCACAGATTCCAAACGATCAATTCGTGGTGGCGATAGCGCAGGTGTTTGAGACCGCGAAGCACGGCGTTCGGGTCGTCGAACAAATCGCTGATGAGTACGATCAGCGTTCGATGATGCAAACGGTCCGCCAGTTCGTCGAGCGCCGCGCTGATGGAGGTCTTGTCCGATCCTTCTCGCGTCGCCAGCTCATGCACCAGCGTGCGCCAGTGGTGCGCGTGGTTCGAGGGGCGCAGGAACTCGATGATCCGCTCGTCGAACAACGCCAACCCGACGGAATCCTGCTGCTGCAACGTAAGATACGCCATCGCGGCAGCCAAGGAGGCCGCGTAATCTCGCTTGGTCATCAAAGAATCGTCCGATCGGTACGCCATCGACTCGCTCACGTCGACAGCGAGCACCAGCGTCAGGTTGGCCTCCTGCTCATACTCCTTGATATAATACTTGTCGGTCTTGCCGAACACCTTCCAATCAATGTGACGCAAATCGTCGCCCTGCGTGTACGCCCGGTGATCCGCAAACTCGACCGACAACCCGACATGGGGGCTTCGGTGCATACCCGTGAAGAACCCCTCAACGATCAGACGCGCGCGCAGCTCCAATCCACCAAGGCGGGCCAGCACGGTGGGGTCGAGATACTTACGGTAATCGTCGGTTGCGGTCTCCACGGTCGATCATTCGAACAAGCGGTCTGCCGACAAGAACCCGCCCGTTCCACTTTATCGGCGTTCCTACCGGACTGGCGTCATTTCCTTCCGCCGATCAAACGGGGTGCGCGCGGGCGTCGCGTCTGTTGTCCTCGAAACGATGCCGGCGCCACACCGGAGCACCGCCACCCTCCAGCCGCTTGATCGCGGTTCATTCAGCCTTAGATTCGGGCGGCGGCGCGAACACGCGGTTCACCATCGCGGGATCCAGAGACGACGTATCCGCGGGGAGTGTTTCGATCAGCCGGTCGACGATCACGTCACTGGTCACGCCGTCAGCCTCCGCGTTGAAGTTCGTCAGTATGCGGTGACGCAACACCGGATGGGCGACCGCGCGAACGTCCTCGGTCGACACGTGATACCGCCCGTTCAGGATAGCCCGTGCCTTGCCGGCGAGAATCAGATTCTGCGACGCCCGCGGACCCGCCCCCCACGAAACGTAATCTTTGACCACAACGGGGACCTCCCCTTTGTCGACGCGCGTACTCCGGGTCAAGCGCATCGCGTAGCGAAGCACGTAATCTGCGCACGGCACACGGCGCACCACCTCCTGTAGCGCCAGAACCTCTCGCGCGTTCAGCGTGCGCTCGCTGATGTCGTCAACCACCGACGTCGTCATTTTGATGATCTGAAACTCTTCCGCTTCGCTCGGATAGTCCACGAGCACTTTGAACATAAACCGATCAAGCTGCGCCTCGGGCAGGGGGTAGGTGCCTTCCTGCTCAATCGGGTTTTGGGTGGCAAGTACGAAAAACGGTCTCGGCAGTTTGTGCGGGAAACCCGCGGCGGTCACCTGATGCTCCTGCATCGCCTCGAGCAGCGCCGCCTGCGTCTTGGGCGGCGTACGATTGATCTCATCGGCCAGCACGACGTTGGCGAACACAGGCCCTTTGACGAACCGCAATGAACGCGTGCCCGTTCCTCGATCCTCCTCGATGACCTCCGTGCCCGTGATGTCCGAGGGCATGAGATCGGGCGTAAATTGAATACGTGAAAAACTCAACGAAAGCTGCTTGGCCAGTGCACTGACGAGCAGTGTCTTGGCCAAACCGGGTACGCCCTCGAGAATGCAATGCCCCCCCGCAAACATGGAGATCAGCAGTTCCTCAACGACGCGCTCCTGCCCCACGATAACCCGGGCAAGCTGCAAACGGATGCGACCATAAGCGTCGACGAGGCGCTTAACGATCGCCACGTCATCGTTCGGCGGATCCGTCTCGGGTGTCGTCGGTTCTGTGGGCATGTTGTCGTTGTTCCCCATTCAGATGCTGTTCGACCATTCTCGTGAAACGCTCCGCCGCTGCCCCGTAACCGGCGGGATTCTCCTGGCGACGCCCGCGACCATGCCATCGTCCAACCCGCGCCGACCCTGACTCAGCAGGCGACGGTACGCTACGGCGCTGCGTTGAGCGCATCGATCAAATGGCGCAGGCGGCTCGCGCTGTGGCGAGTGAACACGCAACTGAGTCGCGCCTTGTCCGGGTACGCACCGTTCTCGCCGTCAAGGGGCCCGTCGTGCTGGGCAAGCGTTCCGTCTACCAATATGTCGGCGAACGATTCGTTTAAGGTAACCAGCGATTCTTTCGGCAATGGATGGCGGAGCCGGATCACGAACGTCTCGCCCACGTACCGGGAGGAGTGGTAGCGCTTGTAGAACGAAACGATCTCCTCGACCGCGTCCTCCGCGCGATCAACCACGCGAAACAGGTCAAGGTCCGCCGCATCGATCATCTTGTTGCCGAGCAACGCCGACGTCACGTAGTCAAACCACTGTGTCCAGTAGGTCCCGCCCGGTGCATCACACAATACAATGGGAACCGGTTCGGCCTTTAGCGTTTGGATCAGCGTTAGCGCCTCGAACCCTTCGTCTTGCGTGCCGAATCCACCCGGAAAGAGAACAATCGCCCGCGCTTCCTTTACGAAAACCAGCTTCCGCGTAAAAAAGTATTTGAAGTTTACGAGCTTCGGATCTTTGGCGATGTAGTCGTTTGTTTCCTGCTCGAACGGGAGACTGATCGCCACGCCAAAGCTGGCCTCCTGCGTCGCCCCGTGGTGCCCCGCCCGCATGATGCCATCCCCCGCACCGGTTATGACCATCCAACCGTGGCGTTGGATAAGCTCTGCGAAGTTCTTGGCCTCTTGATAATGCGGGTGCCCTTCCGGCGTGCGCGCGGATCCGAACATACTGACTTTGGGGACGTCCGCGTAGGGTCGAAAAACCTTGAAGGCATACCGGAGTTCCTTCAAAGCGGTGTTGAGAATCTTCAGATCGCCGCGGTCGGCGTCGTCCGCCCCCAGACGGCAAATCGTCACCACCATTTGTCCAAGAAGATCCTCATTGTCACACGGGGCGAATTCATGGATCAACTCTTCAATCGCAGCCGCCCGCCGACGCCGGCGTTCGACCTGGGCGGGGGATTCCGGTGATTCCTGTTCCATACTGAATATCTCTCAAACGGGTGGGCAGAATCGGCCCTACATCGTAACGCTTACCGCGCTCTTGCTTCTACCGTGCGCCTTCGTTCGATGCCGCACGACCGTCGGTATCCAGCAGCGGTTCGAGTCCCAACGCCATGACGATCTCATCCTGAACCCGAATACCGCGTTCACCGACAAGTGGAATGGTTTTTTTTAGCTTCCTGGCCTCATCCACCGCACCGAGGTTTATCTCGACCATACGAAACCCGAGCCGCTGATAAAACCCGATCGCATGGAGGTTATCGTTGGTCGTCGTCAGCCAGACACGCGGCGCATGAACCTCGCGAGCTTTTCCGATCGCGCTGAGTACGAGCGACGAACCGATCCCGTGACCGCTCTCGGTGCTGTTCAGCGTCAGGATTTCCATCGCGTCCGGGTGCAAATGATACGTCAACACCCCGACAATCTTCCCGTTGCGCCGCTCAATCAGCCCCGGCTGCTTGTGCGGATAATACACCCGCCCCTTGCTCACCACGCTCTGACCGCTCCAACGGCGCTCGATGAATGCCGCGAGCTCCTCTCGGTCCGAATCACATATTTCGCTACACGCCATGATACCACAGATGTACCATCCCAGCCCCGAATTGACCAGCCGAGCCTCGTCATGGCGTGCGTGACAGGATCGGCGGCCGTAAAAAACGGTGGAGCAGGTCGTCCTTTCTCCCCAAAGCGAAAGGTTGACCTGGCATGGTTGAGACAGGTGACCCCCCCGGCGTA
Source organism: uncultured Phycisphaeraceae bacterium (assembly GCA_964637715.1). Classification (GTDB taxonomy): domain Bacteria; phylum Planctomycetota; class Phycisphaerae; order UBA1845; family UBA1845; genus CAZWWW01. The sequence goes on from CAZWWW010000092.1 coordinate 4,380, forward strand.
GCCTGGCGAACCACCCGACCTACCGTAAAGCCGCGTAAAGTGTCTTGCACCCCCCGTCATGACCCGAACCAAACACCGCGGCGAGTTGTTCCCAAACCACGACGCGCCTATAGTCTCGATGCAACGTACCGGGATCGGCAAGAGAAGGAGCAGCAACCATGGCAGACAAACAACTGGACGTAGTATTCACCGCACCACACCCCGACGACCTTGAAATAGGCATGGGCGGCACGATCGCCAAGCTCGTCAAAATGGGCTACCGCGTGGGCATGATCCACATGACCAACGGTGAGCCCACGCCGCGAGGAACCCCCGAAACGCGCCTAAAGGAGATGCAGGCAGCCGCCAAGATCCTCGGCGTCCAGGTGTGTGAGATGCTCGGACTGACCAACCGGGTTTTGATGGACGGTCCGGAAGCGCGGTACGCCGTAGCCACCGCGCTGCGCCGGTTCCGCCCGAAAATTTTGGTCGCGATGGCCGGTCGAACGCCCGGCGCCTCGCCCGACCATTACCAGAGCCAGCTCATCGCCGAAGCCTCACGCTTCTATTCTCAGTTCACCAAATGGAACGATCGATTCGACAACACAGAACCGTTCCGCGTGGACCACCTCGTCTATCGCCCGGTCTTCTTCGCGGCCGAGATCACCCACTGGCACACTCGGTTCGTCGTGGACATCGCAGACACCATTGACCAGAAAATAGAAGCAATTCGGTGTTACGCGTCGCAGTTCGACAGCCAGCGAGTCCAGGGGATCGAGCACTACGTTCGCTCGGTGGCGGGGGCGGAAGGCGTAAGCGCCGGCGTTCGTTACGGCGAGATGTACGCGCTCCCCCGCGCTCTCGGCGTGTCCGACATGGTATCCCTGCTCGGCGATTGGAAAATCCCACCGCCGTTTCCTCAGGCCACGACCGGAGCGTAACGCAGGTTGGTGCGGGACTACCCGTTACGACGACACGACAAACCCGGGTCCGACGTTGGTGCAACCCCTCGGCGTCCCCTTGCTTGAGGATCAGGTAAGCCTATCATGGCGGTGCGGTCGAATCTCTGTTTGTGCTGACAGGTTACCTCAAAACACCGACATACAAATGAAGAGAACCCAATCGTGACCGTGAAGATTTTACTCGACGGTGTCCCTATCGACAAATTCGACATCGAGGACGCCACGCTCGAAACAACCCTGCGGCGTGTACAAACCGCCCATTGTCCACCGAGTCGGATGGTTGTGGGAATCCGCTGCGACGATCGAGATATCGTCGGCGACGATATGACCGCCAGACTCGGCGAACCGACCTCGAACATCGGCACGCTCGAGGTTTTTACAAGCACCCGGCAGGAACTGGTCATCGGCGCATTGGCTCAAGCTGCCAGCGCACTTCAGAATACCGAATCCGCCAGCCGGCACGTGGCCGAACTACTCAGCGCAGGCAAAACAACGGAAGGGATCAAGACCCTTGGTGAATGCTTAAGTGTGTGGCAGCAGATCCACGAAGCCATTACGAAATCCATCGCCATGCTGGAGCTCGACATCGCGTCCATGACGATCCGCGATCAACCCATTCTCGAAGTGCTGGCAAAACCGAGAGACGTCCTGACACAACTCAAACAGGCGTTGACCGCCCAGGATAACGTCCTGCTTGCCGACGTACTGCGGTATGAGTTCGGCGAGGTCATCGACCAGTGGTACAGCATCATCGCAACGATCCGCCAGCACGCCGAGGACCAACGCGACGAGGACGATCAGACAGACCCGCCTTGCTAAAACCAATCGCCTACAACAATATCCGTTATTGTGTATCGCCGTTATCGAGTCGATTCGCCGGATGAAACGGTGATCCGACCGCTACACAAAAACAGAGCTTGCTCTATTCCGGCGGCAACACAACGCCCGTGCGCGGTGCCCGGACGTGCTCCAGGTCTACGCGATGTCCGCGAACGGACTTCGATCCACTCCGCTTCACCCGGACCGACCCGTCAAACGCCTCCGACGGTCCTTCCTGCACATCGTATTCAATGCGTGCCGTTGCGCGGCCCGCACCTGCGATATTGATCGCCGCGATGTCGCTCGTGCCGGACGGTCGAAAATCAAGAAAAGTAGCCCCCAGACCGAGGATAGCCGCGTCTACGCTTTCCCCACCCGAACCATCTACATTCGGCGGGTTAACGTGCACGACACCCTCACAGGCCTGTCGTTTTTGGAGCGCAAGGGATCCGCAAAACGTCTCATAGTCGCATTCGAGACTGCTCACCGAATCAAGGCGCGCCTTCCCGCGGTCGGTCCCCAACATCGTGCGCAGGAAATGGTTGGGCGCGGCGGGTGTACGCACCCAATCGCTCAACATCGTCTGGTCCCAACAGCAAACGCATCGGCGCGTACCGGAGAACTTCGATTCGTTCTCATTCCACACGTCAGCCACCACCTTGGTGAGCACCGGTCCGCAGCCGTCCTGGCGAAGATCGGCACTAACGGCGTGTATGGTCAAGTCGGTATCAACCTGAACGCTCTGCATCTCTCCGGACAGCGCCGTCGACCCGGACGCGTAAAAATCGAGGATCAGGTTCCCGAACGGCGCTTCGTATTCAATGCCGTCCAGATTGAGCACGCCCGGATCGCCCAGCGGCTCGCCGTGTGGAACCGCGCTGGTCTGAAACGCCCAAGGATTGTAGGCCCACGCCGTCCCCCGGTCGTAGTTTACAACGGTACCAGTGCCCATCAGGTGATTCCACCGAATCTCCTGCCACTCGCCGTAGGTGGTCGCCGTGGGAACGAAATCGACCGCGAACATCACGACGTACCCCCGCAGGATGCGCGTCGTCATACCCGTCTCGGGATCGGGCCGACCCGGTCCGCCGGCGTCAAGGACGGTAAACGGTTGACACTTGTCGCTACCGCTCGCAGCCGACCAACTGTGCGGTTGGTTGGCGGTCAGGGTAAAGCGGCAATCAGCCGTATTCCAACCCGGCTCAGCCTCCTGAATGATATTGTTTGCACAGGGCAGCCCAACGCAAACCTCTTCAACCTCACCATCGCCGTTGATGAAAAACGCCTGAACGTCCACGTCCCCAGGGTAGTCGTTGCTTATGTCCAGAATCGTGTCTTGCAACAGTGTCTTCCCGTCAGCCGACCACTTGATCTCCACTTTCGAAAAGATCAGCAGACTCCCTTTTTGCGTCGCACTGACGCGAGACGTTGATGCGGTTTGCGCGAGCGCGGCACCGGTAATCGCCAATAGGGCGACCTGTACCAGACCGAGCGATGTGGTTGTAATTCTCATGGTTCCCCCCCCTGCGAATAGCTCCCTTACGTTCTGTGCATCGTCGCGACGCAAGACCACGCCTCCCGAGCAACCGGGCCCGACCGCTACACAAAACAGAGCTTGCCTTCACCGATTCCACCCCCGGAATCGGGATGCGAACCGCCGCAGATCGGCGGTCCACAAAACGACGAATGGGGGTGAAGCGCTCAGGTTCGCGCCTCACCCCCACCGTTTGGTTTCGATAACGGCTTTGTGCCTTTACCGTCTGTCGAAACCACGAGCGATCATCGCTCGTGGCTTCGTCCAGAACGGATCAATTACTCAGCCGGCGTCTCAACGGTGCGACGCGTCGACGTACGACCGGTCGTGCGAGCGGCCTTGACGTCACCGCGCGAGTTGCTCGTGCGGGCGCCCTGAAGCTCATCCGGACCGACCATGGCGTCGATGTAGATCGTCGCATCTTCGGTACCCGCACCAACCAGGTTCATACCGGCCATCGCCTGTCGATCGGACGGGCTGAACGCCAGGAACTTGGTGGCCAGACCCAGGATCGCGGCGGGCTCGCTGCCACCAAACCCGCTGCGATCGCACGCATTGTTGTAGCGCTTCGCCGAGGCGGTCGCACCACACAACGCTTCGTAATCGCACTCCGTGCTACCCACGCCGTCCAAACGGGCTTTACCCTTGTCCGTACCAAGACGGTTGCGGGTGAAGTGGTTCGGAATGGCGACCGAGCGAACCCAATCGCTCAGCATCGTCTGATCCCAGCAGCAGATGCAGCGACGCGTGCCCGAGAACTTGCTCTCGAACTCGTTCCAGATCTCGGCCTCAACCTTGGTCAGAACCGGACCACAACCGTCCTGACGGAGGTCGGCGCTCACCGCGTGCAACGTCACGTCGGTATCGACCATGACCGTCTGGTCGCCACCCGACAGGGCCTGCGAACCGGAAGCGTAGAAGTCGAGCAGAAGATTCGCGAAACCGCTCTCATACTCACTTCCGTCCATGTTCAGAACGTCCGGCGTGCCCGTGGCTTCGCCGTTCGCACCGCGCAGCGCCTGGAACGCCCACGCATTGTACTCCCAGGCCGCACCGTTCTCGTAGTTCACGATCACGGCATCACCCTTAAGGTGATTCCAGCGGATCTCT
>CAZWWW010000093.1:0-8742 GCA_964637715.1 uncultured Phycisphaeraceae bacterium
ACGACAATTCGATTGTGGCGGGGTTAGTGCGTTCGTGGCCGACCATCGGTTGGTTCTTGATCGAGGCGGGACGTTGCCGCGGGGCGACTGCTACCGGGAGTCGTTGCTCGCCCTCCCCCGGCGATCACGCATGGAGCCATCAGGTCGAGCGAGGCGCCTGTCTCGGCTGGGGTTTCAAACGGTTACAGGCGGCAAGAGTCCCGCAATGTCGTCGAGCAACCGTAACGCGACTGCGGTCACTTGCGGGTCGAATTGTTTGCCCGCGCAGGCGCGAAGCTCGACGCGCACGCGATCGACGGAATACGCGGCCTTGTAGGTGCGCGGCGACAACATGGTATCGATCGCGTCGGCGACCGCGATGATGCGGGCGCCGATTGGAATCTCGATCCCTTTCAGCCCGGCGGGATATCCGCCCCCGTCAAAACGCTCGTGGTGGTGAAGGATCAACGGGCGGGTGTCCCCCAGGAAGCTCATGTTTTCGAGAATGTCGACGGCGGTGCGCGGATGGCGTTTGACGATGTCGAATTCTCCAGGCGTTAAGGGTCCGGGTTTGGTGAGGATGGCGTCGGGCACGCCGATTTTCCCGATGTCGTGAAGCAATGCGGCTGTCGTTAAGGCTTCGAGTCGTGCACCGCGAAGGTCCAGACCACGTCCGATCCGTTCGGCGATTCCGGCCACGGTTTGCGAGTGAGTTTTCGTGTAGGCGTCACGGGCGTCGGTCGCCGCGACCAGCGCTCGCATCGACTCCATGTGTGTGGAACGCACATGTTGACGTAATCGGGCCATCCAGTGGGCCGTATGCATACGCTCGCCGGAGGTGCCCGGGTTGTTCGCCAGCGGATCAGCCAGGAGTTGCGTCCACGTTACCAGCCGATTACCACGCCCCTGCTTCCCGTGCGTTAAGGCGATCCGGGCGCGTTGGATCAGTTGGTGGGGCGTCTCGGGGCAACCGGGTGACGAGGGGGCGATACCGACGGACAACATGAGTTCGATCGCTTGGCCATCGACTATGATCGGTTCTTCGGTCAGCGTACGACGGCATTGTTCGGCGAACGCGACCGCCTGCTCGATCGGGACATCGCAAAGCAGGCTGATGAATTGATCGCCCGCGAACCGCGCCGAACGTACACCGGGTTCGCCGGTGCGGACGATGACTTCTTCGATGTGCGCCAGCACGCGGTCCGCGCCGTCCGGCGAGTATTGTTCGTTGATTTCATGAAAGCGCACCGCATCAAACAATACCAGCGTCAATACGCCGTTCGTCCGCCGCCTCAAAGCGCGCTGGGTCGTCAGTTCGCAGAGCAGTAGGCTGTGGCGGTTCCCGCCGCGTTGGTTCGATCGGATCTTCAAACCCAGCGGTTCCGAACGTTCGGTGCGCCCTGGCGTATCGGACCGCGCGCTGCGCGTTCCACATGGCGTGCGCATTCGCTCACCCGGCGGTGGCGATTTGATCCCTCCGCCGGGGATGTCTTGCGCTGCGCTGACTCGTTTGTCGTTCGCCATTCGCCCCGACCCTTTCCGTTCGGTCATACCACGGCAACATGGCAGGAGGCACCGCCTTGCCACACAGCCTTTGGCACTAGTACCCTGACACACGTGATTCGATGGGTGGCATGGGCAAGCAGCAGCTTGCCCGTGTGGTTCCAGAGACAGTCACGGGCCAACAAGTTTGCCCATGCCACCGACAACGAACCCTAAGAATAAGCTGTGACGCTGCACCAGATGCACCGTCCACCGGGCCACACCTGGTGGCGCGTGGTCAAGGACGCCGATCTCCCGTCCCGCCCGTCGCGTATCGTCAGGCGATTCACCGCACTTAACGACCCAAAGAACGCGGGTTTATTGCTTGACGTCGGCGTCCGACAAGATCGGCGAAGCCGTGCTCCCAAGAGCGAAGGGAGCGAGAATACCGGCAAGCGGAGCGTCGATCCGAAAACCTGCATGGTCCTCGTAACGATGGTGATCAGATGGTTGCCGGACGTTTATTGAGTGTCACACTGTGGCACTAATAAAGGCGGTGCGTAGCACGACCGTTCACGCCGCGTCCGCATAGACACTCGTACGGGCCGCGATCGGGGTTGAGGATGACACGGGCGGGCTGGTCGGAGGGGGGTCCGAAAAGCGTTGCCGCGCAGCACCGGGCGGTGTGGTCATAGCTCTCGGGACGCTGTATCATGAGTCGCATGTCATGGACGAGGCCGATAGGATTTGCCGCCGTAGTGGTTCTCGCTGTCGTGTGCGGTTGTGCGGCGCCGGGAGGGCGTCGTGATCGTGTGGTCGACGGTGCGGAGGTTGAGACCGTGGCAAGGGCTGACATCGTTGCGGCGCTTCAGCGCCAGGTCGATGCTTGGAACCGTGGAGATGTTGAACGCTTCATGCAGGAGTACTGGCGAGATTCCAACCTCACGTTTCTGTCCGGCGGGCACGCGACGTTCGGCTGGAAGGCGACGCTGGAACGTTATCACCGGCGCTATCCGGATCGTCAGTCCATGGGCTCGCTCACCTTTTCGGAGCTCCATATAAACGTATTGGCTCCGACCGCCGCGGTCGTTTGGGGTCGGTGGCATTTGGATCGAACCGATCCGGTGGGCGGACTCTTCACGCTCGTATTCCGCAAACGCGGCGCAGCATGGGTCATCACCCACGACCATACGTCGGTCGGTGATTCGTAGCGCGAGCCGGATTTTTTTTTGCGCCGGCGAATGTGCCGGAGCGCGCCAGCCCACCACAACACGGCTCGTCCGATCCGCGGTAGGGGCAACGTTGTCTGACCGTGCGTTACCGGTTGTCTTCACGTGCAAGCATCTGCACGACCACGCGAACCATCAAACTCTATGTGTTGCGACGTTACAGCAATATCCGTTATTGTGTATCGCCGTATCGAGTCGATTCTCCGGATGAAACGGTGATTCGACCGCTACACAAAAATAGAGCTTGCTCTAGTCGAACACGACCGTCTTGTTGTCGTTGACGAGAACTCTGTCCTGAACGTGCAGGCGGACCGCCGTGGCCAGTACGACCCGCTCGAGGTCTCGACCCGCGCGGATCAGGTCGTCGACGGTGTCACGGTGATTCACCGGGTGGGTGGCTTGGGCGATGATCGGCCCTTCGTCGAGTCGTTCCGTGACGTAATGGCTGGTCGCGCCGATCAGTTTGACGCCCCGTTCGTACGCGTGATGGTACGGGCGCCGCCCCGCAAACGCAGGCAGAAAACTGTGGTGGATGTTGATGATCTGCGCAGGGTACCGGGCTACGAACGCCGGGGAGAGCACCTGCATGTAGCGCGCCAGAACGACAAAGTCGACGTCGGCGTCGCGCAACAGCTCGAGCACCGCAGCCTCCGCGCGGGGCTTGTCGTTTGGGGAGACCGGTACATGGTGAAAAGGAATGCCCAGCGTGCGCACCTCATCGCCGAGCGTTTCGTGGTTGCTGACGACGAACGGCACGCGAACGTTCAGTTCACCGGCGTGGCGTCGCCAGAGCAGATCGTTCAGACAATGCCCTTCCTTGCTGACCAGAATCGCCATGCGCTTGACGTGGTCACCCCAGTGAGCGCGCCAGCGCATACCGAATCGCTGCGCCATCGACGCCCACACCGGCTCGAAGGTCCGGCGGTTCAAGGCGAACCCGTCCAGCTCGACTTCGAGCCGCATGAAGAACTCGCCGTGCTGCGGATCGGTGTGTTGGTCGAGCTCAAGGATGTTGCCCGCGTGCTCGGCCATGAACCCGGTCACCGCCGCGATGATCCCTCGCTGGTCCGGGCAGTAGATTAAGAGTCGCAGTGTTTCAGGTGTCATGTTGTGGCACTGATAAGTCGCTTTTCCTTGATCCCTGTTAAGGATACGTCTCGCCTCGTTGCGCGTTGACCCGCGGTAGTGATCTTTACGTTCAAATCGGATCGAGCCGGATCACCACGCGTCCCTTCCCAAACGACAGACGCCCAATGCTAAACATCCGCCTTCCATTGGGCCACTCGAAGCGGTTCTCGAACCGGATCCCGTTGAATAAATCATCGGCTGATTGAAACAGCGGCACGACATCACCCTCGCCGTCGCCGGCGGGGTTCGCGCTGGACTGCTTGGCGAGGGCACGGTTCAGGATCGGTTTGATCAACAGGTTGGGCAGGGGCAGCGATCCGCCCTGCACGCCTGTCAGGGCAACCTTGATCTCCCTGCTCGCCTCGTCGCGGGTGACCTCCAGGGAGATTCCGAGAATCACCTGCCACCCGGACGCGTTCATGTGACCACCGATACGAATCCCATCATCGGTGAACAGAACAGCCAGACGCGACAACTCCCGTGGCAGGGCGTCACGTGCCTCGGGCCAGGCGCGCGGCAACGCGGCGAGCCACTCATTGACTTCGCGCTCTTGAAGCGTGAACTCGATCGACTTGTGTCGGACCAGGTGATCGCTGATCGAGTCCATCAGGTTCGGGGCATGGCGGCGAGCACGCTGGATGATTTCCTCGGTGACCTCAACCGGGTGGTACCAGCCAGGTTTGTGCTGAAACGTAAACCACAGCGTCGCGGACAACACGAGGGAGGTGAGCAACGTATAGGTGCGGTAGCGTCGATACCAGGGACGCCGCGGCTTGGGCGGTCCCGATTGTTTTTGCGGCATAAGCGGCATCACCCGGGTGCAATGTTCCAGGGCTGGTGGGCGTCGGGAAACGTTCCATTAGAGCAACCTCTGTTTTTATGTAGCGGTCGAATCACTGTTTCATCCGGTACATCGACTCGATGAGGCGACACACAATAACAGGGGATGCCGTACCCTTTTCATACGCGCTGTTGTCGTATGAACGTTCGCACGGGTTCGAGCTCCCGACTTGCTCAGAACGACACTCCATTCAGACGCGACCGTTCCGTTTGACCTCGCGCCGTGCGACAGCCTACAATGTTCGGTCTCTCCGCGAAAGCGCCGACCGGCGCGGAGACGTGTGCCGGGTAGGTGACCGGATCGGCGGTCATACAAAACGTAGGGCAGGTCGTTCTTTCGCCCAAGGCGAAAGGTTGACCTGTCACGGTTGAGGCAGGTGAACCCCCCGGTGTAGCCGGGCGAACCACCTGCCCTACCTTGGAGTCGCCGAGACTGTCACGTACACACCGGTGCCCGAACCACAGGCCGATGAATGGTACCCGGGTTGTTATGTGGGCCAGGCATGGTGCCGACACGTATCCCGGACAGGCACCGGCCTGACAGCCGTTCAGGGGGTGGTAAACGTGTCGGATCAAAGAGTAATACGGCTGGGACGATGTTCACCCGCACGACCGGATTTGTGATTGTTCCCGTTTGGCTGGCGGCCATGACGTGGCTGGTCGCGCACGACGTGTGGCCTCGTCTGACGGCAGACGACCCGCCGAGACTTCAACCCACGGAGTGGCTCAAGGGTGACGGCAGCGAGACCCAGTATGCGATCGTGGACGAATTCGGCGATCGCCTGGGACAGGTGTGGACGTCCTATCGCATCGACCCGCGCTCCATGCGGCGCGAGGATTGGGTATGGATCGACACCTTGCCCGTCGCGGTCGCGCCGCTTCGCCTGTATGTTGAATCGACGTATACAGCCGAGGGATTGCTCGATGAATTCACGGTCTCGCTGGAGTCCCGCGACGGGCAGCTCGAACTGCACGGCGAGCGTTTCCACGCCGATTTCTCGTTTTCATTGGAAGGGTATGTGGGGCGTCGCCGTATCGACACGACCTTCAAGGTTCCGTTGATCGAAGGCGGCGTGCTGTCGGGTGGATTCAATACGTTCGCTCAGTTGACTGGGCTGTCGGTGGGTCAAACGTGGCGCGTCCAGGTGTTCAACCCGCTGGCGGCGCTGACCGGCATCGGGAACCGGTTTCTTCCCATGCTCGTGAGAGTAACCGGAACGGAGCGAATCGTCGGCGCACAGGGCGTCCACGACTGTTTCGTCGTCGAGTCCGCACGGGCGAAGGCGTGGGTGGATCGCGCCGGCATTATATGGGCGCAGGAGATGGCCATTCCTATGGTCGGGCGGATTCGCATCGTCCGCGAACCGCGTTTTGATCGCGCGCAGCGAACAGCGGTCATCCGCAAACCGTTATACCTACGGAACCCGCCAAGAAGGTGAACCGCGAGACGTCGAATAGTAACGCCATCGAGATCGCGTCCGTTACGAAATCGTACGGACGCAAGGTCGCCGTGCGCGACCTGTCGCTCAACGTGCCGCGTGGCGAGCTTTTTGCGTTCCTTGGACCCAACGGCGCAGGCAAGACGACCACGATCAAACTGATCGTCGGTTTGCTTCGAGCGAACGCGGGCACGCTACGGGTATGCGGTCACTCCATCGCATCCAACGGTCTGGCGGCCAAGGCTGAACTGGCCTACGTCCCCGACCAGCCCTTTATTTATGAAAAACTCACCGGGCGTGAGTTCCTTCATTTCGTCGCTGAGATGTACGGGCTCTCGAGCGAAACACGCGATGAGCGCCTGGCGCGGCTGGTGCCACGGCTTGACGTTGAGGAGTTTCTCGATCAGCTCACAGAGGGCTACAGCCACGGCATGAAGCAAAAGGTCGTGCTGGCGGCGGCGATGCTGCACAATCCCGCGCTGCTGGTCATCGACGAGCCGATGGTCGGGCTCGATCCACGAAGTGTGCGGGAGGTTAAGGACCTGTTCGTCGAGCAAACGCGCGCGGGTGGAACCGTGTTTATGAGTACGCACACGCTGGACATCGCCGAATCCGTGGCCCACCGCATCGGAATCATTCACGGCGGTCAACTCATTGCGGTAGGGACGCTGAGCGAACTGCGTGCCATGGCCCGGCACGAACAGTCGCTGGAGGAGATATTCCTGCAACTCACGGAGACCGAGGATGCATGATGCGCCGGTGGTCGCGCGGGTCGATTCTCTGTTTGGTCCGCTGCTTCGGATGAAGCTCACCGCCACGCGCAACCGCGTGCTTCAAGCCGTCGTCGAGGCACCGGTTCGCTTGAGTGCGGGCGTCGTGCTCGTTGGTGTCGTATGGATCGGGCTGTACGGCTTATTTCACCTCGTGTTCCTTCAACTCCACAGAACGCCGCTCCAGGCGACTGTCGCCATTCCTTTGATCTTCAATTTCTTCTTTGTCGCCATGCTGATCCTGCTGACCATGTCGAACGCCATCATCGCCTACAGTACGTTGTTCGGGCGCGCGGAATGTCCGTATCTCTTGACCCTGCCGTTGACGCCGCGCGACGTGGTGACGCTTAAGTTTCTCGAAAGCCTGTTTTTTTCGAGTTGGTCGCTGGTTCTGCTCGGTCTGCCGTTGATGATGGCTATGGCCCGTCAGGCGGAAGGCGGATATTTCCATGTACTGTTCATAGCGTTTTTTGTCGCGTTTATTCCCATCCCCGGAGCCATCGGCACCTTGCTGGCGTGGGCGGCGGCTCGATTCTTTCCGCGTACCGCCGTAAAGGCGGTGGCGGTCGTGGGCGGTGCCGTTGTGGTCGGGGGCGTAGTGTGGGGCATTCGGGCGATTCAGTTAGGCCACTTCGCATCGGAAGCTTGGTTGCGCTCGTTCCTTTCGAGAATGAGCTTCGTCGAGTCGGCATTTCTTCCAAACAATTGGGTAGCTACCGGTATCGATCATGCGGTACACGGCGAGCAGTCGGAAGCGCTCCTTTATCTCGGCGTCACCGTTGCGAACGCGTTGTTTCTTTCGTGGATCGCGGTCATGGTCGTCTCCAAAGGGTTTGAGCGGGCGTACGACCGGGCCACGTCAGGTCGAGCTTCCGGTCGCCGCGCGGCCGCGGAACCGTCCGGCGGCATGGCGGGGCTGGTGTTCTGTTATCTACCGCGACCGTTGAGGCTGATCGCCGCCAAAGACCTTCGCACGTTCTTCCGCGACCCGCTGCAGTGGAGTCAGCTCGTTATTCTGTTCGGTTTGCTGGTGTTGTATCTGACCAACATGCCCAGTCTGCGCATCGAGTTCACCACAACCGGGTGGACGTTGATGATTCCGTTTCTGAACCTTTGCGCCTTGAGTTTGATTCTGGCGACCTTTACCTGCCGCTTCGTATTTCCCCTCGTTTCGTTGGAAGGGCAGCAGCTCTGGCTTATGGGTGTGTTGCCGATGCCGCGAGGGCGCATTCTGTTGGCCAAGCTCGCGTTTTCGATGACCGTTACGGTGTCAGTCGCCGTCAGCGCTATGACACTTGGCGCGTTCATGCTCGAGCAAAGTGGGGCGTGGGCGCTGGTTCACCTGGTCGTGATTATCTCGATCTGTTTCGGGCTGTGTGGCGTCTCGGTCGGATTGGGGGCCCGCCTGCCGATGTTCAATCAAACGAACGCCGCGCGCATCGCAAACGGCGCGGGGGGGACCGTTAACTTGCTCGCATCCGTTGTGTTGATCGCGGTGGTGCTGACGGGTGTGGGTATCGCCACGCTGCGGTCGCAACAATCCGGTCTGCGCGATCAACCGGACGCCGTTGGGCTGGCGTGGTGTGCGGCCTCGGTCCTTGTCGCGCTGGCGGCGGGCGTGTCCGCGATCCGAATGGGCGGACGAAGTTTCAACCGAATGGAGCTTTAGACCAAGCTCTTTCATTGTGTGATCATCGCACCACCCTTACATCCACCCGACCGGCTCCTTATCCCAAAAAACAGTGACCTACAATGCTGTCGCCCGGCGGGATGTCTGCTCAGGTCCATGACAGTATCGGCGGTGTTTCTTGGGGTTATATTTGGGGCATGGTCGGCCACGGACGGCGGACCGAGGCGTTTTTGGGGATGGTTTCA
>CAZWWW010000094.1:0-8732 GCA_964637715.1 uncultured Phycisphaeraceae bacterium
AGTAAGACCCTGTCGCTACGGTTGCGTGGCACCGGCGAAGGGCCTGTGCTTTTGTTGGCGTAAACCACCGTCTTTATGGCCGACCAGGAACATCGGCGATTCGTTACGCGAGGTGGCGACAAGCTGGCCTTCGCGCTGGATCATTTCCGCATAGACCCGGCCGGTCGCGTGTGTGCCGACCTCGGCAGCCACATCGGTGGGTTTGTCGATTGCCTCGTTCAGTGCGGCGCCGGGCGGGTTTATTCCGTCGACACGGCCTATGGTCAACTCGCCTGGACGCTGCGCAAAAATGAACGTGTTGTTCCGGTGGAGCGGACTAACGCCATGCACGTCCGGCTGCCGGAACCGGTCGACCTCCTCACGATCGACGTCGGGTGGACCCCGCAGGCCAAGATTCTCCCGCAGGCCTCGTCGCTCATTACGCCGACCGCTGACGTCATCTCCCTGATTAAGCCCCATTATGAATCCCGCGCCGACGAGTTGGATCAGGGCGTGCTGCGCGACGACGCGCTGGCCGGGGTGCTTGCGCGGACCCTGGCGACTATTGAATCCCTCGAGTGGCGGATCGTGTCTACGGTCGAGAGTCCGATTCGCGGTCACGCGGGTAACCGCGAGCTGCTCGCGTGGTTGCGCCGCGATTGACCGAGGTGTGCCGGACACTTCAAGCGTCTTTACGGTAGAGCGAGTGGTTCGCCCGCTTCGACCATGGCAGGTCAAACTTTGGCCTTGGGGCGAATGAACGACCTGCCCTACCCCTTTTTACGACCGCCGGTCCTCTCACGCACACTTGATCGAGTCGCGGTGTGACAAGGGTTTGACACCGCATCTCAGATAGATCGAAGAAACTGATCCCGCCTTGTCTATAACCAGAGATGCAGCGTGTCTTCTGACATTGTGTATCGCCGAGTCGGGCCGTCATACCGCGGGAAACACGATTCAAACGCTTCACAAAAAAGAGAGCTTGCTCTAATAGGCGTAGTATGCGTGGTAATGGTTGCGAATCTGTGTTTCCACGTTGAACACCTGGGCGATCAGAGCCGCCCGCATCCACATACCGTTGCGTACCTGCTGCCAGTAGCGCGCCTGGGGAAGGGCGTCGAGGGTCTGATCCAGTTCGTGCCGTCGCGGAAGCGGGTGCATGATAACCAGATGAGGCTTGAAATCGCGGGCCATCTCACTCGTGAGGGAATACCGTTTGTAATCGATCATGCTCGATTCGCCGTCCACGTCCCATTCGTCCTGCATCCGGGTCATGTAGACGGCATCAAGATCACCCAAACAGGAGCGCAGGTCGTCGGACGTCGTGTATTCGACGCCGTGGCGCTTGACGTGTTCGATAATGTCATCCCCGATGCGCAGCTCCGGCGGTGAAACAAAAACCAGTCGAACACCGGGGTACTTGCAGAGCAGATAGGTCAGAGAACGAACCGTCCGCCCCCGCTTCAGATCGCCGACGAACGCGATGGTCTTACCCGCGAAGAGGTTCGGCGCGTAGCGGATCGTCAATACGGGCGGATCCGAGCCCTTTATCCCGCGGCCCGATCGTTCCGCAAAACTGCGCATCAGCGTGTACATATCGAGCATCGCCTGGGTCGGGTGCTGGTCCTTTCCCGAGCCCGCATTGATGACCGGAATCGTGCGCTGCATGTCATTAAGCATGGTCGCCACATGCTCGGCGAAACCTGCCGCCGGGTGACGCATGATGATGAGATCGAAGTATTGGCTGAAGGTGCGAATCGTATCGTCTTCCGACTCGCCCTTGACTTCCGAGGAAGTCGACCGGTCGCGCACTTCGTTATGCGGCATACCGACGATCTGGCAGGCGGCGGTGAAGGAAAGGAACGTGCGCGTTGACGGTTGGATGAAGTACAGCATCGCCCGCTTGTGGGACAACATCGTACGTAGAAACTGGTTGCCTTGCCGGGTGTTGCCGATGGTGCGGATCATGTCCGCCAACTGGCAGGATTGCTCGATGATCTCCCGGTCAAACTGCTGGGCGAGCACGATGTGGTAGGGGCGGTCGTTTCGGTTGAGTGCCGATACACGGTGGGCTGTGTCTGAAGCGCCCTGCTCGGGCACAAGGGTCTGAGCCATGTGAACCGTCCGCCGCCAGAAGCAAGACCGTAGACGCAAATGCCAGAGAGGGTTCCACCCGAACGAGCGAGCCGGCAACAAATACGCGAACACGCCGTGAACTCGCTAACGATCCTTCGTCGAGTTCACAGTAGAAACGGTCGGCTCCGTTTTGTCAAGCAGATGGGTAGGGGGCGGGGCCATAAAACCGTTCCGCGGGTTCCATACGGGCGGTGGATTGACGGCCTTGCGGGCGTGTTGCGCCGACTGCGCCTCATCGCGAAGCAGTACATATTCGACGGAACTGTCGGCGGAATCGTCGACGGAATCGTTGTTTGCAGTCCGAGACTGATCAGCGTCGACAGGCGCGCCGTCGACATCACGATCACGACCGCTGTTGACGAGGTTCCAACGCCCTGATGAAACGGGGTGCTCGACGTCGAAAATGCCCGAACGTTGCTCGTGGCGACCCGATCCGAAACCGAAACGCCATCCGGCCGCCAGTACGAAGACCAGCCCGATACACGCGGCCATCGCGATCCACGCCGAGACGCTACGCGACGGCAAACCAAAGGGGCCTTCCTTCAGCCGCTCGACAACCGGTGGCTCGTCTTCAATATGCACTCGTCCTGAAAGACGCGCGCCGTCGCGCAGTACGGACCGAGCCTGCGCCGCCGCTTGACCAACCAGATCGTCCGGGGGCGATTCAGACGCCGCGCCATCCAGCGCGGTTGTGACGCCCGAGAGTTTCTCGGCCACAGCACGACAGGAGGCACATCGAGACAGGTGGAACCGCAAACCGGGGGGTAGCGCAGCGCCCGGAACGAGCGCCTCGTCGTCTGAGAAGGTCAACATGACCCACGGTTGCTTGGGACACACGGTGCCGTGGACGTCGTCTGTATCCTGTGGCGCTATCATGATTCTTCCTCGCCTGAAAGCAGTTCCGACGAGCGGACGATCGCGTGTCGGCGGTAGACGCGTGCGGTTGCGGGATCGATATTCAATACACGGCCAATCTCGTTGTAGGCCATACGCCCCAGGTCTCGAAGCACGACGACGCCGCGCAGGTGAGGGGGCAGCCGACCGATCGCCCCGCGCAGCCGTTCGCCCCCTATGGAATCCACAAGACGCCCGGGGTCATACGGCTCTTCACACGAAACGCAGCGAGCGTGTGAGGCGATCGCCGCCTGGTGACGCCGATGTCGTTGGCGTGATCGGATCAGCTCAATGCCCGTATTTGTAGCCGTTCGATAGGCATAGGCCCTGGCCGACCGCAGGTCGACCTTGCCGCCGCGCTGGGCCAGTTTGCAGAAGGTATCCTGAAAGGCGTCGAGCACGTCCGCTTCGTTACGCAACAACCGCCAGAGCATCCGCGTAATCCCGTCGCCCTCGCGCGCCATCACCTCCTCGACCCATCTATGTTGGGTCGTGGTTTCCGCGGGCTTCGCCGCCCGCTCCTGCTCCGAGAGCGTGAACGCGATGGACGCCGGTACACTCGTCATCTTGGGTTGTGACGCGGGCCGTAACTCGATGTTAGCATCGCGCAATGCATATTCCCGAGGGACTAAGTCGATTCGCGTTGTCATACCTGCTCAATACCGCCCTGAATCGTACCGCTATCCATTCTACAGCATTCTCTGTTACTGTGTATCGCCGTATCGAGTCGATTCACCGGATGAAACAGTGATTCAATTGCTACATTAAGATTGGGCGTGCTCTATACAGGTACAAACCGCAAAACGCATAGAAGCCACAGATGGGCCGTGAGGGTGCTAGAACGTGCGTTTCGAGTCGAGCAGTATTGTGACGGGACCGTCGTTGATGCTTCGCACGTGCATCATCGTTTGAAACCGGCCGGTGGCGACGGTTACGCCGTAAGCGCGCATCGTCGCGCAAAACTGCTCGTAGAGCACCTCCGCGCGATCCGGGGCGGCGGCGTTAGAGAATGCGGGACGACGCCCCTTTCGCGCGTCCCCCAACAGCGTAAAGTTGCTCACAACAAGCGCGGCGCCACCGGTCTCAAGAACATCTCGATTCAGGCGCCCGTCGTCGTCGGGGAAGATGCGGAGGTGCGTTATTTTGTTCGCCAGATACGATATGTCCTGTGCTTCGTCGTCGTGCGCGACACCGAGGAACACGAGCAGACCGCTCGTGATCGCGCCGCATGTTTCGTCACCGACGTCGACCGAGGCCTCACTGACTCGTTGCACGACCGCCCTCATGGATACCGTTGTCACCCGGATAGCTCCGGCGTGCAACCCGGTACATGGCTTTAGAGCGTTTTCAGATATTGTGTATCGCCGAATCGAGTCGTTTTACCGGATGAAACAGTGATACCAGGTTCAGTATCAATGTGCCGATACATGCTACCCTGAGCCGCAGGCTTTAGCCTGCGCGGTGCCTAGAACGCAGCTCATGCCAAGGCGTCGCAATCGGCATGGTTAAACTAGAGTTGGTATGATTCGACCTCTACACAAAGATAGAGCTTGCTTTAAGCCAACGTTTGTCCCGCGACAATGCGGGCCGGCGACGAGACCAGGCATGTTTCAACCGGCTGTTGAATGCGCAATGAGGTTGCCGCCGTGGCGCCACGGGTTACTCGTGGCGCAAAGCGTCAATCGGGTGGAGGATAGCGGCTTTGAATGCGGGGATAAGGCCGAACACCACGCCGACACTCGCTGAGAACAGCAGCGCAAGCGCCACCGCCCACCACGGCACGGCGATCTCGACCATGGATGGATGGAGGGACGCAAGGGCGCAGATCGCATAGCCCAAGCCGATACCGATCGCGCCGCCGATCGACGCCAGCACCACCGATTCGGTGAGGAACTGCGCGAGAATGTCGCGCCGTCGTCCGCCGACGCTCTTGCGGAGTCCGATCTCTCGCGTGCGTTCGGTTACTGAGACAAGCATGACATTCATTATGCCCACGCCGCCCACGATCAGCGAAATACCAACAATGCCGGCCAGTACGCCCGTCGCGGTCATCTTCACCGTCTCGAAATCACGCAGGAACTCATCCTGGCGGAAAATGCGAAACGTGTTGGGTTGACCTGGCTGAAGGTTGTGTCGGGCGCGCAGCACGCGGGTGATCTGCAACGACGCTTCCTCGACGTTTTCTTCGTTCACCGCCTCCACGACGAAGGGCATAAAGTAGGACATAAACGGGAACATCTTCAGCCCCGTGGTATAGGGTATGATGACGAACTGATCCTGACTGTCGCCGAACATGGCCCCTTTTTTTTCCAACACGCCCAGCACCCTGAACCGTTCGTTGTTCAGGAAGATGTAGTCGCCTATGATCCGCCGATCGACTTCAAGAAGCTCGAGGATTTCCGCACCGAGCACGCAGACGTAGGCCCCGTGGTCCAGATCGATGGGGCCGTAGAACCGACCTTCGTCAACGAAAAAGTTGCGGATCGTTTGAAACTGCTCCGTCGCACCCTGAATGTTGACGTTTTCAACCTTGCGCCGTCCGTATTCAACCGTCACGCTCGCAAACAGCATCGGCGATATCCGACGCACTTTGTCGCACTGCGCACCGATGGCGCGCACGTCACCGATGTCCAGCATGACGCGTCCGATCATGCGACCCCGGTCACCGCCCGGGTTGTAGGGCATGACGAACATCATGTTCGTGCCGAACCCGCGCAACATGTCCGTGACGTAGTTGCCGAATCCCTGAACGAACGAGACGACGGTAATGGTCGACGTTACGGCAATGATGATGCCCAGCGTGGTGAGCACGGAGCGTGCTTTGTTCGCCCACACCTGAACCATCGCAGCCACAATGTTCTGCCAGTGGCGTTCACAACTCCCCGCGAACCAGTCACCGAACCGTAGTGGCGCGGTGAAGACGCACCGCGCCAAGCGGCGCGCCGGACCCCGCTGCGCGGAAGGGGTTTCACTGAGCGTGATCGTACCGGGTTGCATCATGGTGCCAATCCGCCCGTGCCCGGCGGGTTCACTAGAAAAACGACGATGGTTCTCTGCGAAACAACGACCGGTGCGCGGTTATCTCGCCACCACCGAATGGAATCGAGCGTGGGCCTATTCATGGCGAAGTGCCTCAATCGGGTGCAACACCGCCGCCTTGAACGCGGGGATGATGCCGAAGACCACGCCGGCGCCTGCGGACGTGCCGAGGGCCATGACCACCGCCCACCAGGGTACGGGGGCTTTGACCATGCTCGGATGGAGCGACGCGAGAAAACAGATGGCATAGCCCAGCACCACGCCGACCACCCCGCCGAGCGTACAGAGCACCACCGCCTCAGTCAGGAATTGCAGGAGGATATCGCGCCGACGTCCGCCGATGCTCTTGCGCAGTCCAATTTCTCGCGTACGTTCGGTCACCGAGACCAACATGACGTTCATAATGCCGATGCCGCCTACCAGCAGCGAAATGCTCACGATGCCCGCCAGCACACCCGACGCCAGATTGCGCATTTGTTCAAACTGACGCAGAGCCTGATCCTGCCGATCGATCCGAAAGTCGTCGGGTTGACCCGGTTTGAGGCGGTGACGGCGGCGGAGGACGCGCGTGATTTCGGCCTGCGCCTCGGGGATCAACGCCTCGGTTTCCGCTTCGGCGAGAAAGGGTACGGCGGTGCGCAGATTGGGATACGCCTTGATGGCGGCGGTGTACGGGATCATGACGGTTTCGTCCTGATCGTCGCCCATCATGCTACCCTTTTGTTGGAGGATTCCAACCACCAGGAATCGCTCCTCGTCCAGGTAAACGTGTTGCCCGATGATGGATTCATCGCATTGCAGGTGTTTGAGCAGCGTGCGCCCGAGCACGATAACCGGCGCGGCGGTTTCGACGTCGATCGGGCCGAAGAACCTGCCGGCGTCGACGTAGAAATTACGAATGGTTTGATATTGTTCGGTTACGCCGCGAACCGGAATGCCCGTCGCGGTTTCATTGCCAAACGTAATCTCGGCGTCGTGCGTGTACACAAAGGGGGTAATGCGATGCACCGACGGGCACTCCGTACGTACCGCATCGATATCGTTCATGTCAAGACTCACGTGGGGCATGCCTGCGTGCCGGTCGGATGACCAGGTGTAGGGACGCACCACCATGAACTGCGTGCCGTAGCTGCGGACCATATCGGTCATGTGAGTGCCAAACCCCTGGACCAGGGAGACAACGGTGATCGTCGAGGTGACGGCGATGATGATACCCAGGGTGGTCAGCACCGAGCGCCCTTTGTTCGCCCAGATCTGGGTGAACGCCGTGGCTACGTTTTGTCCATTACGCGCCGCCATGTCCCTGACCCAGCGCATCAGGCGCCAGAGAATGGTGAGCGTTCGGCGGATCATGATGTGCCCGCCAGTGCCGTCGCAGTCATGGTATTGCGGTGCGTGGTTCTTGGAATGGTGCGCTGATCGGACGCGATGGACCCGTCTTTGAGACGGATGACGCGGTGGCACCGGGCGGCGATGCCCTCTTCATGGGTGACGACGATGATCGTTTGGCCTTCCGCGTGGAGTGAGTCGAAGATATCCATGATCTCATCCCCGGCTTTGCTGTCCAGATTACCGGTCGGTTCGTCGGCGAGAATGATGTCCGGCTCCTGGGCGAGGGCGCGGGCGATGGCGACGCGTTGTTTTTGACCGCCCGACAGTTGATTCGGCCTGTGGGTGGCGCGATCGGATAGCCCGACGCGCTCAAGGGCGGCGACGGCACGCTCCTTTTTGTGGGTCACCTGGGCATACATCAACGGCAGTTGTACATTCTTCAGGGCTGTGGTTCGCGGCAACAGCTCAAAGGTTTGAAACACGAAACCGATCTGGCGTCCGCGGATGCGCGCCAGCTTCGATTGAGATAGTTTTGAGACATCCTGACCTCTCAGGAAGTATTGGCCCGCCGTGGGTATGTCGAGGCAACCGAGAATGTTCATAAGCGTGCTCTTGCCCGAGCCGCTCGGACCCATGACGGCGACGTACTCGTTCTCGTGGATGGATAGGGTTACGCCCCGCAGTGCGCGTACCAACTCCGTACCGACACGGTAGGTTTTTTCGATATCGAGAATATCAATCAGCGGTCGCTCGTTCACGGCATATACCCTCCGGATATCATTATTCTCGACGGGCGGCTACGGTCGGTGCGCAGCGGACGCGGTCTTATCCGGTTCGCCGGTCGCCTTCGGTTCCTTGTCGTTTGCGTTCTTCTTGGAGGGGGTATCGCTGTCTTTGGTCGCCAGACCTTCCTTAGACTCGTTAGCATCGCCGGGTTGTTGGTCGCCCTTGTTTCTGTCTTCCTCGGCGAGCGCGACCGCCCGACCGTCCTTGATCTGATCGAGGCTCCGATACGGCCCGACAATCACCCGGTCGGTCAGGGCGATTCCGCTGCGAATCTCCACACGCCGCGTGTCCGCGATCCCCGGTTCAACGAGTCGCACGCGGGCCTTGTCATCTTCCATAACGTAGATGACCTTAATATATTGAGCCTGCTTGGCGCGGTCGGGCAGGTCAAGGTGTTCCTGAAGCCGATCGAACGCGGCTACGATGTCGTCGCTTAGCTCTTTGCGCATACGATGCACGACGGCTTCGACGGGAACCGTGACGGCGTCTTGTTCTCGTGCCACTTCGATCTCAACATTCGCGGTCATACCCGGCTTGATGCGCTCGTCATCGGAAAGCACGTCGAG
>CAZWWW010000095.1:0-8718 GCA_964637715.1 uncultured Phycisphaeraceae bacterium
CCATATCCGATAGAAGATCATTATAGCGCCTCGCGCTGCGACGCCGGGCCTTATTCCACTCGTCCAGGTGTCTCAACTTTACCCGCAGCACGGCCGCCTGGATGGTGTCCAAACGGCTGTTGCCACCGAGCCGATCGTGCCTGTGCTTTTTCAGAGACCCATAGTTGCGCATAGATCGCAGCCGCTCCGCAAGCGCGTCATCGTTCGTTACAATGGCCCCACCGTCACCCAGTGCCCCAAGGTTTTTACCCGGGTAAAAACTAAACGCCGCAGCGTGTGACAGCGAACCACAACGGCGGCCCTTGTAACGCGCGCCGTGCGCCTGCGCCGCGTCTTCCACCACCATTAACCCGTGTTCCTGCGCTATCGTATGAATCGCGTCCATATCCGCTGGATGCCCATACAGATGAACCGGCACGATAGCCTTTGTTCTTGTAGTAATCGCGGCGTTTATACAGGCCGGGGCAAGGTCGTATGTGTCAAGTTCGTGGTCGACGAGCACGGGGGTTGCCCCAACCCGCTGAATGGAGAGCGCCGTCGCAATAAACGTATTCGCAGCGGTAATGACTTCATCGCCGGGTCCGATCCCCAGCCCCGACAAACTCATTGTGAGCGCATCCAGACCACTGCCGACACCAATGCAATGTTCTGTATGGCAGTACGCGGCGAAGTCTTGCTCAAACCCGGACACTGCTTCCCCAAGAACGAAATCACCGCGCGAGACCACACGTTCAATGGCCTCGGCGATGGGCTCGTGCAGCTCATCGTGCAAGCGTTGCAGATTAACGAGGGGGATAGTCATATCCGCGCTCCGGTGACGCAGGTGCGACTCATTCGGCATTGCGCCGGGGCGTCTTTGCATAGACACCGCAGACGCCCGTCCCTGTATGGGCCGTCTGTCAGCGGCGCAGCCCCAGTCTGAGCAGGAACATAGGACAAAGTATGCTCCACCAACCGATACCCGGTTTCATTTTCGTATAGCCAAGCGATCTGGGCGGGTACATCTTGGTACAAGGCACTTCGCAATGTTTGTACCCCAACCGCAGCACTTTCCATAGCAGGTACACCTCCAGGCCATAGGCGTTCAACCAACGCTGGTTAAGGTTTATGCGGGGGTCGTCCAGAATGGACAAACGAATTGCCCGAAAACCGTTCGTGCTCTCAGTGACCGCTTTGCCCGCGCACAAGGTCATTAACCAAGGATGCAAGCGTGTCGCCCATTTCCGGTAGCGCGGCATATCACCACCGCATGTACCCCCATCCAGATACCGCGACCCGACGACGAAATCACACCCGTCCCGCGCCATGGGATATAACAGGCGTGTGATCTCCTCCGGTTCGTCCTTGTTGTTTCCTGCGAGAATCACGGCCATGTCGAATCCGCCGCGCCGCGCCAGATCCAACCCTGCACGCAACGCCGCACCCACACCGCTCGGTCTTGCTAGACTCAAGACATGCGCACCGCCGCGACCTGCTACAGATGCCGTTGCGTCTTGGGAAGCATCATCAATGACTACCAGCGCATCAATGAGCGATGATGCGCCTCCGCGTTCGCTCGCTTCACGAATGCGCCGGACGACACGTCCGATCTTCGGCGCTTCATCTCGGGCGGGAACGATCGCGATGACACGGTTACCCTTGTACATACTTATCAATCATGCCGAGCACGACACTGTTAGGATTGTCGCCGTGCCGTGTGAACGTCTTGGTCCAAGCAAAGGGACTGACCTTCCAACCGAAAACGACGCGCGCACGCATCGCACGACAGCCATTCCCCAAGTCGATGGCCACATAGACACGCCCACCCTACCGGACGAGCTGGACTACCCACGACGAGCCGGTGGTCGGGAACGTCACGTGTCACCAACGAGCCCGCCGCCACCATCGCGTAGGAACCGATGGTCACGCCGCACAAGACAGTCGTGGCCGCCCCCAGGGAAGCGCCTTGCTTAACACGCGTTGGCTCGAGCCACGTTGACCGGGCGGCGTAGCGCTTCGCTGCCGCCGGCATGTGGCGACTCCTGGGAAAACGACCGTTGGGAAACATGACGCCGGGCCCGACGAAGACATGATCGCCGATCGTCACACCATCCCAAACCATAACACCGTTTTTCAGGACGACCCCTTCACCCAACCGCGCACCGCCCTCAATGAATGCGTGCCCGCCTATGTTGCACTGTTTACCCACTACGGCACCGTCCATCACATGAGCGAACGCCCACACGCGCGTACCTTCACCCACTTGCTCTGACTCACACAAGGCCGAGGGATGAACGTAGATGGGAGAGACTGTCTGCATTACCATACCATCAGATCTTTCAAACGATTGGTTACTTGAATACCGGGCCTGCGGTTCTCATTCGTCGCCGATGCGTACCTGCTTTTCAATGCACCGCGTGTAAGACCGCCTCATCCAGACGATACCGAGAGGATACTGAATGCCAATGCGAGTACAAATACAAATACAACCAAACGGCTGCGCCGCGGCCGTCACACCGGATGAGCATCACTTATTGCAGACGCGTCTGATACTGATACCGTCCGCCTGGTAACTGTATCTGCACAGCGCGTCAGCGGCTTGTCCGCATGGGCGTGCCCTACGGGGCTGAACTGCCCGCCGTTCTCAATGGACGCTTGCGCCGCTTCCAATACTTCCACCACGGCCACAGCCTCCGCTGCGCCCGAGCGCACAGGCAGACCGTCCAACACAGAGGCGATAAAGGCACGCGCCTGATTCACCAAAGGCTCACACTGCGCGATGGTCGGAAGATGAACGTCACCGCTGCGCAGCATGTATTGAAACTGCCCGAAGGAATCATAGGACGGTGGTTCGTCAAACCCCTTGTCGTATATGCGAAGGGTATCGCACGGATCAATGTCGTCCCAATGGGCCATGCGCGCCGCGCCAACAACGGTAAGCGTGCGCACCTTCCTGGGATTGAGCCAGCTCACGTGCAGATGGGCGATCGTTCCCCGGGGATAACGCAAGGTAGCAAAGCATACGTCTTCCAATCTGTCCTGGGAGATTCTGCTCCCCGTCGCCGAGACACCGACCGGTGTCGCGCCCAGCAAATAATTAAAGATACTTATGTCGTGCGTCCCGAGATCGTACAGTGCGTTCACATCCCCGCGCACCGGACCCAGGTTCGTGCGCACCGCATCGAGATAATGAATGGACCCCAGCGCATCGCCGGCCATCAAATCGTGCAGACGTATGATCCCGTTGTTAAAGAGGAATACCTGACCGACCATGAGCACCCGATCCGCCCGCTTGGCGCGCGCCGCCAGTTCATACCCATGCACGGCCTCGATACACAGCGGTTTCTCGGCGAGCACGTGTTTGCCGGCGTCAAGAGCTTGCGCCACGATGTCTGCGTGCGTATGGGTCGGAGTTGCGACCACCACGGCGTCGATCGAGGGATCATCGAGCAGCCGTCGATAATCAGCGAGTCGGTTTATGTAGGGGAAGCGCTGGCGGACGCGCCCAAGGCATTGTGGACTCGGGTCCGCGCAGGATACGACATGGGCCCGCTCAATCTCAGAGAACACGCGAATATGATTCGGACCCCAGTGCCCGCAACCGATCACGCCCATGTTCACCCGGCGGTCGTTCGTCTTCGTGTCATGCCACACGATGCGCTGCTCCCCGGTTCCGTTACGGGACCGATAAACCATATTGCCTCTTCGCGCCCGGCGCTCACGCGTTTCTATCGGAACCCATAGCGTTCGGCTTAAGATGAGTCCGCGGAGCCCTGATACGCCGCCCGCAGCATCATCTCTTACCGTGTATCGCCGTATCGAGTCGATGGGCCGGATGAAAGAATGATTCGACCACTATGCAATGCTAGAGCTTGCTCT
Source organism: uncultured Phycisphaeraceae bacterium (assembly GCA_964637715.1). Taxonomy (GTDB): domain Bacteria; phylum Planctomycetota; class Phycisphaerae; order UBA1845; family UBA1845; genus CAZWWW01. The sequence goes on from CAZWWW010000095.1 coordinate 3,859, forward strand.
ATCAGCGCTGATAGCGGGCGCCGAACGATGCCGGAGCTGCGCTCCGGGCGAACCAACCCTTCGAATCTAAGGCCGTTTCCGAAAAGGTAGTACGACCTATTCGGGCGCGGGTGGCATGGGCAAACTTGTTTGCCCGTGGATGTTCCAAGATCAGCACGGGCAAGCTGCTGCTTGCCCATGCCACCCAGAAACTCCAATAACGTTCTTGGAAACGGTACTTGTGCAATACCCCATCGCTTTTCACGAACGGCGGCGTACAATGCGCCGTCATGATCGCTCGAAGAAAAACGCGCAAGATCTTTGTCGGACCGATACCCATCGGCGGCGATGCCCCCATCAGCATTCAGTCGATGACCAGCACCTACACCCACGACGTCGACGCCACGGTGCGACAGATTCAAGCCCTCGCCGGCGCGGGATGCGACATGGTGCGTGTGGCGGTTCCGGAGCAGCGCGACACGGAGGCCCTGCCCTCAATCCTCGATCAATCGCCGGTGCCGATCGTGGCTGACGTCCATTTTCATTTTGAGCGTGCCTTAGAAGCGATAGAAGCAGGCGTCCACAAAATCCGTCTTAACCCGGGCAACATCCAGGATCGCGGTCAGGTCGATCGGGTCATCGCAGCCTGTCGCGAGCGCCGCATTCCCATACGCGTAGGCGTGAACGAAGGCAGCGTCGTCGAGCGGCGCGACAAGGAACTCCGCGCGGCGCAACAGACGGACATCGCCTCGGATCGGCGGGCGGCGCTCGTGCGGCTCATGGTCAAGGTGCTCGAAGACTACATGCGCGTCTTCGACGACAACGACTTTCGCGACGTGGTCATCAGTGCCAAGAGCATCGACGCAGCCATGGTCATCGACGCCTATCGCGCGATCAGCGAACGATTCGACTATCCGCTTCACCTTGGGCTGACCCATGCAGGACCGCCGGAGACGGGGCGTATTCGTTCCATCGCCGCGCTCGGATCGCTGCTCGCTATGGGTATAGGCGATACGATCCGCATTTCCTACGCGGCGGATCCGGTGATCGAGGTCGAAGACGCCCGAGAGTTGCTTTGCTCACTCGGTTTGCGGAACCGCGTCGAACCGGAACTGATCGCCTGTCCGACTTGCGGGCGCATCGAGATAGACCTGATCAAACTGACCGCGGCCGTGCGCGAGAAACTGCGGTCGATCAAAACACCGGTCAAGGTTGCGGTAATGGGTTGTGTGGTCAATGGACCCGGAGAGGCGGAGGGTGCCGACGTAGCCGTTTTTGCGGGCAAAGGTCGGGGCATTATTTATGTGCAGGGTGAGCAAAAACGAACGGTCACGGAGGACCAAATGCTTGACGCCCTGTTGGAGGAAACCGCCGCGCTGGCCACCCGCGTCGAGCGCGGTCAGGCCGTCTTGTCCAACACTGGTGTGACGATCGCCCCGCCGGACCCGCTCCCGCGCGGCGACGGATCGATCCCACTGCCGGTACAAACGGGGTAGCCGTTTGATTCACCCCTGCAAGACGTTTGGTGACAAACCGTTTCTCGTTGTGGCGCATCACCGCATCGCATCGACTCTGCGGATAACACAGCGACTCGATCGCCAAGCAACATCAACGATTCCCTTACAGCATTGTCTGTTATTGTGTATCGCCGTATAGAGTCGATTCGCCGGATGAAACGGTGTTCGACCGCTACACAACCAGAGAGCTCGCTCTAATGCTTGAAGTGCCGGGTTCCGGTGAAGATCATGGCCACATTGCGCGCGTCGCAGGCCGCGATGACTTCATCGTCTCGTTTTGAGCCTCCGGGTTGGATAACGGCACCGACTCCGGCGTCAAAGAGAAGGTTCGGTCCGTCAGGGAATGGGAAGAACGCGTCGCTCGCAGCCACGGAACCGGCAAGCTGGTCTCCATGGCCGTTGTCTCCGGCGAGCCACGTGGCGATGCGGCAGCTCATCACCCGCGACATCTGCCCCGCACCGTTGCCGATCAGCCTGCCGTCTTTGCAGATCGTAATGGCGTTGCTCTTGGTGTGTTTGCCGATAAGCCAGGCCAATCGCAGGTCGGCCATTTCGGAGTCGCTCGGTTGACGTTTCGTTACCACCTTCCACTGGCGCTCATTAAGACCAACCGCGTCGCCCGACTGCGCCAGCAGTCCGCCGGCGATTGATTTGTAGATACGTTCTTGCTTGTCGCACGGTTGGGTCATGTCGCCGACGGCCAACAACCGTACGCGCTGCCCCCACGCCTTCGCGGATCGAATCAGCTCGATCGCGTCCTCGCTGAAACGCGGCGCGATCCACACCTCAACAAAGAAACCGCCCGCCCCGGCCTGTTTACCCCACCGGGCATACGTTGCCATAACGGCTTCGGCGAACGACGCATCGACCGTCTTGTTGTTCGCAAGTATTCCGCCCATCGCCGCATTGGGATCACCAAGATAGGCCCGTTGATACGCCTCGATCGGATCGGCGGCTATTCCAACACCACACGCGTTGGTGTGCTTAATAAACGTACAAACACAGGAACCGCAAAGACCATCTAAGCTTGTCCGGCTGCCCGTCAACTCGCGCGAGAGGTCGCTGCACAGCGCCAGCGCCGCATGCGCATCCGCGAAGTTGTTGAATGACATGCGTTGCTGCTGGGTCGATTCAGCGGGACACTCCGCCGTTGTTAGATCGTACGAACCGTGATCCTCAAGATATTGAAGCAGCTCGCCGTTTTGGTGCGGATTTTCGCCGTAGCGCATCCGTCCCCGGTTGCGGGCGAAGATCGCCTCGAGATACGAATAGCCGTCCAGTTCCTTGCGCCGACCCAACCACCCGGCCACGTCGGCGTCGTAACGGGTCGTAGCCTCAAACGCCCCGATACCATTCCGCAGGTGGATCGGCATCCGGTTCTCGCCGCTCAGCGCGTCCAACACCTCGGTATAAGCGTCAACGCAAGAGACGACCAACACGTGCTTATGGTTCTTCGCCGCGGCGCGAAGCAGACAAGGGCCGCCAATGTCGATCATCTCGATGGCCGGCCCAAACGGGCACGCCGGATCGCTAACGGTCTCTTGGAACGGGTAGAGGTTGACCACGACCATATCGATCGGCTCGATCCCCTGCTCGCTGAGTTGCCGCATATGTTCAGGATTGTCCCGGTCGGCGAGAATGGCTGCATGAATCTTCGGGTGCAGCGTCTTCACGCGCCCGTCCAGCATCTCGGGGAAGCCCGTGATGTGCTCAACCAGCGTAACCGGAATCCCGTTTTCCTTGAGCAGCGCCGCCGTTCCGCCCGTCGAGATAATCTCAATCCCAAACTCGTCGACCAGCGCCCGAGCAAACGCGACGACGCCGGTTTTGTCATAAACGCTTATGAGCGCCCGCTTGATGGTTCGGTGCAGATTGTGGGCCATGTACGGGATGGTAACGCAGCACATCTAACGTGTCAGCCGGTGGACCCCGATGATCTCACCGGTTGATTCAGCGGCGTCCCAGCGTTTTCTGTAAACGCCCCAGCCCACGGCTCGGAACGGCGTGGAATGTGCACAAGCACAAACGGCGGCCTGCAACCCACCCGTTGCACCGACCGCCGAAACGTAAGCCGCGCACTATGCGCGGGCCAGTTCGTTCAGAAAATAGGCCACGGTCTTTGTACCGTTGTGGAGATCGTCGACCCCCAGAAACTCATTCGGACCGTGCAGGTTGCATTCCTGTGAGCAGAAACCCATCATGATCGACTCGGCGCCGAGGATTGATCGGAACATCGGCAGAATCGGGAGCGATCCGCCCTCGCGCATGAACATCGGCGCTTTCCCCCAGCCAAGCTCAGCCGCTTTCGCCGCCGCCTTGACCCCGGGGGAATCGAGCGGTGCGACGTAGGCGGGTACCGCACCGTGCGTCAAGAACTCCACCTTCACGCCTTCGGGGGCCGCCTCGAGCACCGCCGCCTCAAACGCCTTCGAGATTTTTCCCGGGTCCTGATTCGGTACCAACCGCATCGACACCTTGGCCGACATCTTCGCCGGTACGATCGTCATCGCACCCTTGTCCGTGAATCCGCCGAACATACCGTTCACATCGAGCGTCGGTCGGGCCCAGCGCCGCTCCAACGTCGTATAGCCCTTCTCACCCGTCAGCGCCGGCGTACCCATATAGGCCTGGTATTTCTTCTCGTCGAAGTCGATCTCGGCCATCATCTTTCGCTCGGCATCGGAGAGCGGCTGCACGTCATCGTAGAAACCGGGAATCGTCACACGGTTGTCGTCGTCGCGCAGTGAGGCGATGATCTTCGCGAGCGCATTGCCCGGATTGGTCAGCGTCCCACCGTATGACCCGCTGTGCAAGTTCTGCTTGGGCCCGGTGACGATGATTTCCTTATAAACAAGGCCTTTGGTGCCGTAGGTGATACCCGGCGTAGCATCGTCCCATTTCGCCGTATCCGACAACACGACATAATCGCACGCGAGACGGTCACGGTGTTGTTTTACGATCGGTCCGAGGTTCGGCGAACTGACTTCTTCCTCGCCTTCGATAAGAAACTTGACCCGCACGGGCATCTTCTTCGCCGTTTTCATCCATGCCTCAGCCGCCAGCAGGTAGGTTAACACCTGACCCTTATCGTCCGCTGCGCCGCGGGCGAAAATCGATCCGTCCTTAATCGTGGGCGTAAAGGGTTCGGATTTCCAAAGCGACATGTCACCCGGAGGCTGTACGTCGTAGTGGCCATACACGAGCACGGTCGGTCCGCCGTCAGCCGGACCGGAATCCGCCAACACGGCGGGGTGTCCGGGCGTGTCGAGCAATTCCGCCTTGATACCGCAACCGGTGAGCAAATCACGAACCCACTCGCCCGCCCGGCGCACGTCCGGTTTGCGCTCCGCGTCGGTCGAAATGC
>CAZWWW010000096.1:0-8701 GCA_964637715.1 uncultured Phycisphaeraceae bacterium
TTGATGGACATGCATCAAGGCCAAAGCAAGTCTCTCGTCGCGCGCCCAATCATCGAATTGATCGAGCAGGTCTTGCACCGTCTTGGTTTTTCCCGGTATGGGCAGGTTGATGGCGCGGGCGGGCACGACATATTCATCAATGCGAAGCTCGGCGAGGCGCGGGATCGGAGGCGCTTTCGTTTCAGGAGCTTTAGACGCTTTGTCTGTGGCCGGTTCGTCCGCGCGGAGCAAGCCCGGTAGGGCGCCCAGCGTCAATATCAGCGCCGCCGTTATCATCGTATGTCTGCGTAGTGTCATAGCATGTCACTCCTTATCGCCCGCGGCCGATTGATCGCCCGTCGTATCTTCTTTCCCCGTTTTCGTCTTATCGCGCTCCGGTTTCGCTTTATCGGTCTGAGCCTGTTGGGGCTTCACCAAACGGTGAATGTCGCCGTTCTCGTCAATATACAACCGGTCCAGATGCTCGAAGGTGTCGGGCTTGAACCCCAATGACCACGCCCCGTGCGACCAGTTGATCACATAGACGTCCGACCGGATCGCCGGTTCGTCCTCCTCGCCGGTGTCGTCTTCATCGTCGTCTTTCTTGTCGTCCTCAGCCGCCGCTTCCGCCATCCCGCTGAACCACCGGCTCCACTGCTTCCGGGTGGATAGGTGAAGCTGAAGCAACTCCGGATGACCCGCGAAATCGACGTAGCCGTCCAGTTCGCCGATCTCCGCAGGCCAGCGACCAATATCGTTATGGAACAGTTTGGCATGATGGTACAGCAGCTTAAGTCGCTGGGTCGCCAGTCGCTCCCGCGCCAAATCGCTCGCCCCGAACTCATCCGCCACCAGCGACGTCGCCAGCAGCGACGGCACCACGAGCACGCCCGCGGGCAGCGGTCCGGCGTGGGAGGCGGTTAGCCCGCTGTATTTGATTTTGACGGATACGACCGCCTCGGTCAGATCGGACGCGACGGAAGACACCGACGGAAACAGGGCGTCAATACCCGCGCTGCTCAGCCCGACGTTCAAGTAGGGACTTATCCAGCTATAGACGTTGCGCCACTCAAGCCACACCTGCCCGTTAAGCTTGCGGACCGATGGAAGATGTCGAAAGTTTTTCGTACGCGGCAGATTGAGCCAGCGCTGCACCAATTCGACCGGATCAGTACTGGTCAGACCGATCACCAGAAAGTTTCGCTTGCGCTCCTTGGCATCGGTCTCGGTCGTCGTAAAGAGAACCGGACGCATTACCAGCGGCAGCATCAAACCACGCGGTTGACCCGACGGCTCACTCCAGAACACCGCCCGGTTGCGAACCACGACCTCGCGCCAGGGTTCGGGTTGATCGCGCTCGACGAACAACGTATTGATACGCTCAACGTCGCGGCGGATCGCGGCGATCAATCGCTCCGGTCGCCGGGTACGCACCTGGATCACGACGTCGGGAGATGGGAAAAACCCGGTCCCGGGCAACAGCGTCAAACAGACGTCGGAGCCCACCTGGGAGGCGATGGGGCCCAGCATCGCTTCACCGACGACTTCCATCTCGCCGGGGGCGTCCATGATGACCTGCGGGCCCAGACCGGCGAAGGTATCGAGGAAACCGGCGGCCATCGGTGTGTTCGCCACAAACGCACCGAGCGCCGCGTCTGGAACGAAGAAGGTTTGACCCACGCGTTCGAACAGCGCCTTGGCACCCATTCCCGAAATCGTAGGCCAATGAACCCGCACCTGCTCGTCCCAATTGCCGCCCTTATCGACCGCCGCCTGATAGTCAACGGCTGTCACCGCCCGAAAAGAGGACAGAAACGTCGCGCCGCTGTCCGTTTCAGTCTTGCTGAGGTTCAGCCGCGCCGCAAGAAGCGGCGGATGTTCCGTGCTTTCGTTCGCGCCGGGTTTGTTGAATGAATCGACCGGCGGGGTGAGATCGGCGTGGGAGGCGATAAAACCGAGACCGTTTTCGTCCGCGCCCACATAGGCCACGCGCTCGCCTGAGACGCGAACGACGTATCCACCAACCGGGCGATCGTCCAACGAAACACCCTCGAACACGGAAGAGGCCGCGTCGAGATCAAACAAGGCGCGCAGGCGTGCTTGCAGATCGGCCGCGCTCCAATTGGATTGGATGACCCACCGGGCGCGTCCCTCAAGGTCCGGCGCGAACGTGGCGAACCGCAGCTCGACGTCCGGCCACTCGCTGATCGTCGTGATAAGCGCGGCAGCGTCGGACGCGTCAAGTCCCTCAGCCGAGGACTGCGCGGCCTCGATCACTATACGGTGTACGGCATCCACGAACCGATGGGCGTGGGACCGCTGCGCCTCACGCAGCAGGCGTTGAACCGAGGGGACGCGCAGCACGAACCGGGGTTTCAGCCCCGGCGCATCCGTCGTGACGCTTTCGCCGCGCAGGTGTACAGGTAACGCGATGAGCAGACAGGTGCAGATCAACCGAGCGACGAACATCGACCGACCCGGCCGAAACAGACGACGGCTTTGTCCTGTTGCTGATCGAGCTATCATATAGACACCATACCACGACACGGGGACGACGATGCCGCGACAATACGACGACCATGCCGGGTCTCGTTTGATGTACAAGACGCCTGCGGCCTCGTCGCGTTATCTCCTTTCGTCAACGTGCTTCGCCGACGCACCGTCGACGTTCGCGTCGTTCGCTGTATCATCGGCGGCACTCATCGCCCCCATCACCGCATCCTTGATGGCGACCATCAGGTCCATCGGCACATAAAACTGACTCGTCTGCCAGGCCTTTCCACCTGTGCTGACGATGACGAACGGCGCGTCCAGTGAGGGCATCTTGACGGGAAACGGCTCTTCGTCCTCGTCAACCGCCTTTTGCGCGACACTGATCCAATTGACGATGCGGTCCACGTCGAAATAGGCCACTGAAGCGCGCTCTTTGGGCAGGTGTTTGTTGACCGCCTGAATACCCGGCTCACCATCGAGCGGCGCCGATTTACTCTTGGCCTGCTCGACCACGCTGCCGAAATACGTCGAACCACCACCAAAGGTAATAACGGCGTTGCCCCTGCCGGCTGTCCCCGCGCGAATCATCACGCCGTCCGAACCGAGCAACGCGTTCAATTGCTCTATATCCTCGTCGTCCAAGTCTTCGGACTTGGTTACATCAAACTTCAACTGATGAACTTTAGTACCGGCGATCGTTTCCGCGTCGCGCTTAAACGAGAGCGCCGCAAACGCATCGCGCAGATCGTCATCCTTAATGGCGTCCGGTTTGGGCAGCTTCATCGCCGTTTCAGCCGCCGTCGCAAACAGTTCGGTCCATCGAGCGCTGTTTCCAGTATCAAATACCAGCGCTACACCGAATACACCGCCCGCACCCGGCGCCAGGGCGGTCACTACGGCATGAATACCGGTTGACATCGGCGCCCATTCCTTAAGCACGCCCTTGAGTTTGCCCGCCTGATCAAGATCGATCCCCTCGACCTTCTCGGCCATCGCCAGAAACCCGTCCATCTGCTCCGTCGCTTTGGCCACCGCCGCCGGGTCCATCGTCGCACCGAGCGCGAACAAGTAATTGTCGCCCGGCAGCCCGCGCAGGAGCGACTCGCTGGTCGGGTCCAGCTTCATACTGCTCGCCAGCTCAGAGCCCGACGTAGCTCGAAAACCCATCCGCATCGTCAACCCGTCCGCGCCTAGACCGACGCCGATACCGATCGACGCCACGCCGTCCACAAACTCGGTCAGTTGCTTTTTGGTCATGTCGCTCTGCGCCGCCCCAACCGCTCCGTTGCTGCGCTGCATCATGGTTATCATATTGATACCCTGATCGATTTGCGGTCGGAACGCCTTGACCAGCCCCACGCCGTTCAACCATACGACGAAGTCCAAACCGTCCAGCGCTTCCAGGTCATGCTTGTTGAACGTCGCTGCCGCCGTCTTCTTACCGGCGGCGACCGCTTTGGCTACATCGCTCATTTGCGCGAGCACAATGTACTTGTTACCGGCAGCCGCCACAGCCGGCTGGCTGTTGATCGTCAAGGACCACACGCCGTCTTCGCCCGCCTTCGCGCCCATGGATTCCAACAGCGTTCGCGCGTCGGTAGCGGGGATGATGAGCGCCTGTTTCATCAACATTTCCATCCAGTTGTTCGCCGGCATGATGACGACGGCGACCGCACCGTTCGGGTCGAACCCCTTGTCGACGTGAAGGAAGGTATTCAACACGCCGCTGAGCGAGTTGAACGGCGGGGCGATCATGCCGCCGAGCCCGAGCTTTTGGACGGTGTTCTGGAAATCGGCGTCGAGCTCCTTGACATTCGGCACGCAAATGAACCCGACGGCGTCCGCCGGAATCACGGACAGCGCCTTGCTCATGGCGCTCTCGGCGTGGACCGTTGACGGGAGGATCAGCGCGGCGCTGACCAACAGGGATAATAAGGTTTTGTTCATCGCAAGACGCTCCTTCATAATTGGTTCATCGGGTTCGCACGCGGCGCACGTTTTCGTTCGCGGCGTACCGACGCACCGATGTGCTTCGGTACCGAACCCGACCGCCAGATGACGCAATGAGACGCATGTTCTATCGACCCCTCGGGCCGCTCAGCAAAGAAGTATACCCCGAATCGACGTACACGACAGTCGAAAGGTGTCGACGCCCGTCGCCGTCGGTAAAATCCTGTGGCAAGCCGTTTCGTTGAGATAGGTGAGCGATAAGCACCCCGCCCCGCAGTGGCGCGTCACACCGCTGCAACCGTTCGCCGCTCCATTTCCGCCTCGAGAAACCGGTCTGTGTACCGCGGATCGACCGCGCGGCACGCGCGGGTCGCCGCCTCACCGATCCGGGCGTAATCCGGGTCGTCTCCGCTGCGCTCTCGGAACTCCCCCGCCAGAATCGTCAAGCGCAGCAAGTGGCGCAGCACGAGCCCTTCGTTCTTCATGAGGTTTCGCGCTTTGACGTATTTGTAGAAATCACCATCCAACGCCATTACGCCGCCGGCTATCCACAAGGATCGAACCGTCACGTCCTCGGGAGAGGCGAGCGAGGCATCAAACAGCGCCTTGAGCATATCGGGAAGGCGCATAGGTCGTTTTTCCTCCGGCTCCTCCCAATAATCCTCGAGCGCCTCTTCGTCCTCGGCCTCGACCACACCACCGTCCTCGCCGGCCAGTGCGATGCCCATCCTTATCAACTTGGGTTCGATCACGTTAAGCTGGAGCGGTCCCGGCGGCACGTCCTCGGGCGGGCGCGCCTGGCGCTCCATCGCCGGCGGAAGCGACAACATCGACTCCAACACCTGCATCTTTTCACTATAATCAGCCTGCGCCAGATAGCGGCAGCAGAACGCGCCGTACAACGGATCGACGCTGCGAAACACGGTCAACTCGTCGATCGTGTCACTCAGTGTCACCGTTTCGCCGTCCTCGCTGCATTCGAGATACTTAAAAGCCGCGAGGTTGCCGACCATGTAGTCCAACTGTTGCTCGAACTTCTTCAACCGCTCGCGCGTGTTGAAGCGCTTGGACAAAAACGTGCGTACGTCGCGCAGCGTGCCGGTCTTTCGAAGCAGATAGATCAACACCTGATACGGAATCATCGATCGGCTCACCAGGTTTGCCGGACCGGCCTTGATGAGCGTGTGCAACTGCCCCTCCATCCAATACTGCTCCGTCTTTCTCCGCGTGGGACGTTTTCGTTCCAGTTGCTTCCGCGCCCGCATGATCCCCGGGTCCTTCGATTTAGGATCGATCCGCTCGTACTTCTTCTTCCACTTCTCGATCTTGACGTCGTCCTCATGCGCCAACACGAACACGTAGCCCCGCGTGTCGAATTGCGGTCGACCGGCGCGCCCGAACATCTGATGGGCCGCCGACGGTGCTATAAGCTTCTTTTGACCGCGTTTTCCTTTGACCAACGTGCTCAACACCACCGAGCGCGCGGGCAGGTTGATACCCGCAGCGAGCGTCTCCGTGCAGATCACGAACGGAATCAGCTTCTTGAGAAACAGCTCCTCGATCTTTTCCTTGTGCTTGGGCAACAAACCGGCATGGTGAACACCCACCCCGCGAATCAACATCTGGCGAAGCTTGGGACCCACGCCTTCCGAAAAGTCTTCCGGCGCAAGCAACGCCTCGATCTGCATTCGCGTCTCGGGTTCGATCAGCTTGACCCCCTTGATCTTCTCGGCCACCTCCCAGCACTCGTCGCGATTGAAACAGAACACCAGCGCCGGAGCGCTGACCTCACGCTCGTCGCCCTCCAGCATGGCGGGTAAGTGCTCGGTCAGGAGCTTGTCACCCACCCAGTTGAACTCCAGCGGAACGCGACGTTCGTCACTATGAACGAGCCGCAGGGTGCGCCCGTGCTCATCCGAGAGCCACTTGATAAAGGCGACCGCGTTGCCGACGGTCGCCGACAAAAGCATCAAACGGGCGTGCGCGGGCAGCAACACCAGCGACAACTCCCACACGATGCCGCGTTCGTAGTCGTTGAAGTAATGGAACTCGTCCATGACGACCGCCTGCAAGTCGTTGAGCCTTTCGTCACCGGCCAGCAAATGATTCAGCAGAATCTCCGCCACGACGATACACACCAGGGCGTCCGGATTGACGCGGCGGTTGCCGGTGATGAGCCCGATCGAGTCGCGGGAAAAACCCCAGGCTTCGGCGCGATCCTGAAACTCACGAAACTTTTGATCGGTCAGGGCGATCAGGGGCGTTGTGTAGTACAACCGTTGTCCGGTATGCAGCGCCTCGAACACCGCCGCCTCCGCGATGAGCGTCTTGCCCATCCCCGTCGGCGCGGTAACGAGCACGCCGCCGTCCACCTCAAACCAGGCAAGCAGCGCCTCTTCCTGAAACGGGTAGAGATCGAAGGGGAGGCTGTCGAGAAAACGATCACAAACATCAGCGCGGTTCATAGCGCAAAGGATAGCGTGGTCGGCGTTGTCTGTCCCGTTACGTCTTGCGGGCACGGCGTGACTATCGGGGCCACGACATGGACCTGTCGAACGACCCGCTCGAGTTCTCGTACGCCCTCAATTAGAGCATTTCCCGTTCTTGTGCGCCGAGCCGCGGGCTTTATGCCCGCGCGATCTTCCCGGTCTCGAGGCCGGTGCGGTTGTCCAAGAATCGGCACATGAAAACGATAAATGCTCTAACGAACACGTGTCATCGCTGTGTGCTACTCGCGCGACTTAAGCAGGCGAAGTGCATTGAGCGCGACGATCACGGTGCTGCCCTCATGGCCTATGACCGCCAGGGGGAGCGGTATACGACCCATGGCCGCGAAAACGCTCAACACGCCGATGACCCCGATGGCGAGTGAAAGGTTCTGCTTGACAATCCGCGCCGTGCGCAACGCATGAAGATGAAGCCACGCTACCAGTTCGATACGATCCTTCATGAGCACAACGTGCGCGGCGTCCATCGCGATGTCCGCGCCGAACGCACCCATGGCGATGCCGGTGTCGGCGTGGGCGAGCGCGGGCGCATCGTTAATGCCGTCTCCCACGAGCACAACGGGGCCGTATCGTTCCCTGATTCGCTTCGACGCGGTCAACTTGTCCTGCGGGGCCAGCTCCGCCTGAAACCCGTCCAACGCCAGTTCCTTCGCCACGCGCCGCGCCACAACCTCATGATCGCCGGTGAGCATTTCCAGGTGGGCAACGCCCTGTCGCCGGAGTTGCTCGAGCGCATCCGACAACCCCGGTCGCGTTGTATCGCGAAAGGCGATCAATCCGACTGAACCGTCCACGACGACGGCGGATGTGGTCTTACCCTCAGCCCGTAGCGCCGCGACATGCTCGGAAAGGCTGGAAAGGGCCGTATCGGCCGCGCGCGTGCCCACTCGATCGGGGCGCCCGATCCAGATCCTGCGCCCATCGACCGTGCCCTCGATCCCCTCGCCCGGGGTGGAGACAAAATCCTGCACGGAGGGTATCTCGATACTCCGTTGTCGCATTACCTCAGACACGGCCTCGGCAAGCGGATGAGTACTTGAATGCTCGAGCGCGCCGATAAGTCGAAGAAACTCCGGCTCGCTCAGGTCCGGCGGCGGAAGAAGATCGGTCAGACGCACCCGCCCGGTGGTTAACGTACCGGTCTTGTCGAACACGATCGCACCGGCTCGCGCGATCGTCTCCAGGTATGCACCGCCTTTAACAAGCACGCCCCTACGAGCAGCCGCCGCGATCGCCGATAAATAAGCCACGGGGGTAGCTATGATGAGCGCGCACGGACTCGCGACGATGAGCACTGCAATGCCTCGCCGAATCGATTCCGATCCAGGCACATCAAACAATAGCGCGTTGACCAACCCGACCGCAACCGCACCCACAATCACAACGACGGAATACGCCGGGCCTATTCGATCGATCAAGCGCTGTGCCCGCGCGGGACGCCGCCGCGCTTCGGTTACCAGTTCGACGATTTTCGCCAGGGTGGTGTCCGTCGACAGTTTGGTTACATCGACTTCCAACCGCCCGTCGAGGTTCTGCGTGCCGGCGAACACCGAGTCATTCACGCCACAGTCTCGCGGGACCGACTCACCCGTGATCGCGGCTTCATCCACCGAGGATTGCCCGTCCACGACGACTCCGTCAACGGGAATACGCTCGCCCGGTCGAACGAGCACACGATCGCCCACGCGCACGTAGCGTAGGTGAATGCGCGTCGCCACGCCGTTTCGTATGACCATGGCCACCGTCGGGGACAGGTCACGCAAAGCAACGAT